>JBOFFD010000880.1:0-3703 GCA_051648425.1 Planctomycetia bacterium | reverse complement strand
ACACGGCGGCGACTCCAGGGGCGGCGCGACGAAATTCGACTCACCCCGTCTTACCGGCCGCCGTCGCGTCCGCCAACAGGGCCTCGACGCCGGCCGTCAACGCATCGTCGATCGAAGGCGCGCTCCAGGCGACGCTCGGTTCGTAGCCGCCCTGCGGATACGCTTCCTTGGTAGGGATGTACCAGGCGCCGCCGTCGCCGTAAGCCGCCGTCGCAACGAACCGGCCGGGAACGGCCTGTTGCGCCCGCTGCTGGTATTCGAGAAAACTCTCGGCCGGCAGGTTGAGGATGCTGACGGCTCCGAGGTGCAGCGCGCTGAGGACGATCGGTTTACCGGCTTCAATGCGACGCCGCCACGCGAGGTTGAACGCCGGTCGGCAACGGTCGACCACCGACAACTTTGGATCGGCGACGACCGCTTCCAGTTTCGCCGAGTCGAAGTCGTCGCGCAGTTCCGGCAACAGAAGATGCGTACTCCAGCGCACTGATTCGATCGGCGTCGGTTGCGGTTTCTCTTCCGAGGCGACGATCCCGGCGTACAGACGATCGGCAAGGGCCGACCGGGCGGCGGGGGTGCCGTCGTTGTACTTGCCGGCGGCGATGTTCCCGGAACAGCCGGTGAAATACAGGTGCATCACGTTCGGTTCGTCGGCTTGACGCCGCTTGCGGGCGAGACCGGCGAAGTCGCTCGACACCATTCCGTTGCCATAGCGGCTCATTGGGTGAGTGGCGTAATAGTGAAGCGCGGCGAGTTTCTTTTCACCGTCGTAGAAGGCGACGGTTTTCAGAAACGGGTCGATCGGTCCTTCGGGAAGCGACTGTAACATAGGGTCGGCGGTGGCGCTGCTTCGCCATTTTTCGATCTTACCGTTCGGCCCGACGAACCGTCGGGCCGACGCCACCCGGTCGACCCTCGCTTGGCCCGACGCCACGTGCGTCACTCGCTGGGCGCGCCGCACCGCCAAGCCGACCGACTTCCGCGCTTCGTCCAGGCATTTTTCGTGGAAGTCGGCCGAGTACGTGCGCGGCAGTTCCTTGAACGCGCCGGTGATTTCCGCCGTCTCCAGGCACGCGAACGGCGCGTCGTGTTGGTGGACGCACTGCACGGCCACGCGGTCGGGCGTCGTGCCGGCGGCTTGCGCGACGGCCGTGCGCCAGGCGAGGTGTGTGTCGTTCAGAATTCCGGTCCAATCGACGCTGCACAACACCATCGGGGCGCCGGCGCCAAGCAGCACGACGCCGAGGCACTCCAACCGGTCGTCGTACCCTTTCACCGGCGTGATCCAACCGCCGCAGCAGGAATGACCAAGCGGCGGCGAAACGTCGAAGCGAAAAGCGGCGAGTTGCAAATTCATGGCGGGTGGTTCCTCGGCGGCGGATCATCGACCGGCCGTTCACATTGAACGATCTCCGGCCGTGGACTTCAACCACCGCGCGACGAACCAAGGAAAGTTCAGAACCGACCGAAATTGTAGTCCGGGTTTTCGGGAGAGAAATCGATCTCGTCGAGCTGCGCGTTCGTCCGCAGGTCGAGGTAGGTGTAACATTCGACGAGCGGACCCGGCTCTCGGCCGACCGTCGGCGGATAGGCGTACCCTTCCATGCGGATCGGCAGCATCTCCTCGATGTCGATGTACACTTTCAACGTGTGGAACATGAATCGGCCGTCGTCGGCGCCGGGGTGGACGGTGGTGATAAGGCAGCAATCGCGGCCGTTCAGTTTCGCGCGGGCGAGCTTGGTTTCAGTGTCGTTGTATTGACGCTCGAAGGTCCAGCGGGTGACGAGTCGGCGGACGAGGTTGCCGACGCCGGCTTCCGTGATCGAATGACGCGAACCGCTGCGGGCCATCGGACCTTCGGGGTCTAAGAGAACGGTGCCGCCGAAGGCTTTCGCCAAACCGGTGGCGTGGGTGACGATTTTGTCGCCGTCGCGGCCGGCGACGAAGATCGCCTCGCGGCCGGCGTTCGGTTCAATCCATTGGAAGTAGACGCTGAACGGTTGCTCGCGGACCTTCATCTTCATGTATTCGACCGGGGCCATCTTACGGCCGATGCGTTCCTGGCGGACGAACGTGGCGGTGTAGTCTTGAACGGTGGCGCACCGATGGGCGCACTGCTTCATCCATTCGAGGGCCGGGTCGAGCGAATGCGCACCGGGGGCCGGTTCGCGGCCTTGGGCGGCCGACGCCGCGCTGCTGGAGGCGCGGACGACGCCCGCCGGAGCACCTTGATCTCGCCGGCGCTGAGCGAAGGCGTCGTTCGCGGCGATGAATAAGACGATGGCGGCCGCCGCCAAGCTCCGGACATGACGATTCGACATGACGGTCTCCCTACCTTCGCGCCACCGCCGCATCCTGCCGCGGTTCACATCTCCGATAGTGTCATTGGGAGCAAACGGCGTACCTTGAGTCTAATTTCGTCGGCATTGAATTTCAGACGGGCGACGGTTGGCGACCGGCGGTGACGCAAGACGAGTTCAGCGCGACGTGTTTACAATCCGCGTTTGTAACCGTTTCAGGGAACGCCGACCGCTTCAACGCGACGGCGTGGGCGGCGAACAGCGCGACGGCGGCCCAGACATACGCGCCGTACGCTTGCGCCCACTTCGCGGCGTCGGCGCCGAAGAACGGCCGTAAGAAGTCGGTGCTGGTCGTCGCCATGGCGAACTGCGCGAACGCCACGCACCCGACGATCAGTGTCGCCCGCCGCGGCTCCGTCTTACGGTACGAAAGCCAGGCGGCGGCCAAGACGGCGTGACACACGATCAACGTCGTAAAATGGTGCTTCCACGACCGTTCGCTGACGAGCAGCATCGCCAACAGCACAAGGCAAGCTTCGTTCCAGAATTTGCGAGGGTCGTCGTCGCCGCGGCGCGGCAGACTAAGCAGCGCGACCGCCGCAAGGACGGTGAAGACGCCGAGTTTCACGAGCAGACGAGCGACGGCGGGGTCGAGGTCGACGACGTTGGCGGTGAGAATCGGTCGGCCGTCGTCGGGCTTGAGAGCAAGCGACGGCGTGACGAGGCGCATCGTCAGCGCCGGCAGCGATTGATTCACCTGTTCGGTGTCGACGGCGCCGTCGACGACGTACGGCAACACCATTAAGCGAGCCCAACTGTCGAGCAGTCCCGCCGTTCGACCGAAGCCGAGGAACAGACCCGGAACGACCAGAGACCAGAACAGTACGGCGGCGGTTGAAAAGGCGGCGGCGCGGAATCGGCGTTTCCAGACTAAGAAAACGATGAACAGCGCGGGGGTGAGTTTGCAGGCGGTCGCCAAACCGAAACAGGAACCGGCGGCGAGGTCGCGGCGGCGTTGCAACGAAATCAGACCGGCAGCGATTAAGAAAGCGATCCAAAGATTGACGTTGCCGTGCATCAGATCGCCGAGGATCGGGCGGGCGCTCAGGAACAAGGTCAGGGCGGCGACGCCCGCCTGCTCCGTGGAGGGTCGGCCGTAGGCCTTCGCGGCGGCGGCCGCCGTCCAAGCCACGGCGGCGAGCAACAGCACGGCGCGGAAGGCGAACCACGAGGCCATCGCCCAACGGCCCGGCAGCGCGGCGAATGGTTGTAAGAGGAGGGCCATGATCGGCGGCGTGGGGAAGGCGTGGACTTGATAGACGTCGACGCCGGCGTTCAGATCGGCCAGCGCCGGCCGCCAGCGATTGAAGGCGCTGCGGTCCGCGCCTTTCACGCCGACGTACGA
>JBOFFD010000879.1:0-3820 GCA_051648425.1 Planctomycetia bacterium | reverse complement strand
CCAAAGCGGAAACGGCCTGGGTGAAGAAGGCGGCGGCGGTACTGTTCGTCACCGAACCGCACACCGCCGGCAAACCGGACGACGACCGCCTGCTGCCGGTCGGCTACGTCGGCGGCGAAGGCTCCGGCAACCTGCCGCTTGGTCACATTTCGCAGAAGACCGCCGAATTGCTGCTGGCCGGCTCGCCGACGCCGACCTTGAAGGACGCCGAGGCGAAGATCGACGCCGACCTGAAGCCGATTTCGGCGCCGCTGGCCGGTTGGACGGTGACGGGCGACTTCGCGTTTGAATCGGTGACGGCCAAGCCGGTGAACGTTGCGGCGGTGCTGGAGGGAAGCGGCCCCAAGGCGAACGAAACGGTGGTGGTGGGCGGGCATTTCGACCACATCGGCTTGGGAGGGTCGGCGTCGCGCGCGGGTATCACGGGGCAAATCCACAATGGGGCCGACGATAACGCCAGCGGCACCGCCGCCGTTCTTGAGCTGGCCCGCCGTTACGCCGCCCGCGCCGCCGCCGGCCGCAAACCGGCCCGTCGGATCGTTTTCATCTGCTTCTCGGCCGAGGAACGGGGCCTCTTGGGCAGTCGCCACTACGTGAAAAACGACCCGCTGGCCCCACTCGACTCCACCATTGCGATGGTCAACTTCGACATGGTCGGTCGACTGGCGAAAGAGAAGTTGATCGTCTTCGGCACGAAGACCGGCGAGGGGTTGGAACCGCTGGTCGAGAAGCTGAACGAGAAGTACAAGTTCCAACTGAAAAAAGAGGCTGGCGGCATCGGGGCGAGCGACCATTCGTCGTTCTACACCGCGAAAATCCCGGCGTTCCACCTCTTCACCGGCACGCACCAAGACTATCACGCCCCCACCGACGACGCCGACAAAATCAACTACGACGGCATGCGCCGCGTGATCGACTATTCGCAAGATTTAATCGACGCCTTGGTCGACCTGCCGGAACGGCCGAAGTTCACGGAAGTCGCCAGCGACCCGCACGCCGGCATGGAACTCAGGGGCGACGCGCTTCCGTACCTGGGCACCATTCCCGACTACGGGGCCGACGTGGTGGGGGTGGCGCTCACCGGGGTGAAGAAGGATTCGCCGGCCGACAAGGCGGGCCTGAAGGCGGAAGACGTCATCGTCGAATTCGCCGGCGCGCCGATCAAGGACGTGCAGGGATACACCCGAGCGATGCAGAAATATAAGTCTGGCGACACGGTCGACATCATCGTGCTACGTGGCAAGGAAATGACCCGCGTTCCGCTTAAGGCGACACTGGGTACTCGCAACCGTTGACCCCGGCCGGCGGGCGACCAAGCGTCCAACGTGCAGCGGCTCGACAACTCGTGCTGTTTTCCGCGAACGGCCTTGACCAGCCCGTTGAAATGATTACCATCATGGCGTTAGTTGAGATCGAATCTCAATTTCCCTTGCGAGACTCTCACCCGCCATGTACCGCACCGCCGCCTCTTGTCCCTTGGCTTCGTCGGCGACCGGCTCCGTCTGCAGCGAATGCGTGCTCGCCACGCTTCCCGGCGGCAAGGCCGAAGAGCGCCTTTGCGTAGTGTTGATCCAATCGACCGACGTCGGCAGCAAGGTCTGCCTACGTCAGCAAACCTGGAGCGAGGGCGTGGGCTGGTACAACCAGTTCACGATCGACCTCGACCACCAGCAGGTCGCCGACCTACGAAACTGCCTGGGCTCCGGCTCGAAAAGCATGGTGCGCGGCATGGTCGCCGGCGACCCGCCGCTCCCAGCCCCCGCGCCGATCGCCACCGACGCCGCGCCTCAGGTCCTCGGCGATTTCGGCCGCTTCCGCCTGATCGGCTGACTGAGTCTCCCGGTTCCGATCGGTGCTGTTCTTTGCCTTGAAAACTGATTTTCCACACGTGGGCAAAATTAGCAAGAGTTGTCATGTCGGGGTCGACCGCCGTCAATCACGATGGGTTCGCTCAACTCCGCGCTACCGCCGCTCGTTATTTCTTGGCTCGACGGACTTCACACCGATGATTGTATCTTCGTTGAAATCCACCGCCGTACTGGCCGCGATTTTTCTCGCCGGCGGTGCGCTTACCGCCGTCGAACCACCGGTCGGCCCGGAAGCCGGGGAGTCGCCCGCTCAAGACGCGATCGTTCCAGGTCGCAACGGTATCGTCAAACGCTTGCCACCGCGGCCGGAACGGACGGACGAAGAGCGCGTGAAGTTGGCGACCGGGTTGCGGGTGGCGTACGCGAAACCGCTCGCCGAATGGCCTGCCGCCGAAGTCGATCCGGGCGCGACGGTCGCGGAACTCGGCCCACTGCCGAAGTTGGACGCTCCCGCCCACAACCCCGCCACCAAGGAAAAAATCGCTCTCGGCAAGATGCTGTTTTTCGAGCCGCGCCTTTCCGGCAGCGGCGAGATGGCCTGCGCGTCGTGTCACGACCCCGACCTCGGTTGGGCTGACGGCCGTACTGTTTCCTTTGGCAAGAGCCGGAAAGCGCTGCGGCGCAACGCCCCCACGATCATGAACGCCGCCTTCGCGCCGAATCTTTTTTGGGACGGCCGGGCCAACGGTCTGGAAAGCCAAGCGGCGGCGGTTCTTCTGAACCCCGATGAAATGCACTCGTCGGAGTCGCTGGTGGTCGAACGGTTGTCGGCGATTCCCGAATACCGCGACGCCTTCAACACCGTTTTCGGCGACGCCCCGATTTCAATGCTAACCGCGACGCAAGCGATCGCCGCCTTCGAGCGGACGGTCGTCGGCGGCCGCAGCCGTTTCGACGCCTTTCTTCGCGGCAACCACACGGCGCTGTCGGACGAGTCGATCTTAGGGTTGGATCTGTTCCGCACCAAGGCCCGCTGCATCCACTGTCACAACGGGCCGACGTTCACCGACCATCAGTTTCACGACGTTGGACTCAGTTACTTCGGCCGAGCGCAGGAAGACCTGGGCCGCTTCAGAGTGACCGAGAAAATCGAAGACGTCGGTCGGTTTAAGACACCGTCGCTGCGGAACGTCGCCGCCACCGCGCCGTACATGCACAACGGCCTCTTTGAACTCGACGCCGTACTGAATCTTTACAACGCCGGCATGCCCAATCTGACGCCCAAGCCCGAACAGATGGCCGACCCGCGCTTTCCTAAGAAATCGCCCCTTTTGAAGCCGCTTGGTCTGAATAAGCAGGATCTCGCCGATTTGAAGGCGTTCCTGGAATCGTTGACGGAACCGAACGCGCGGGTCCGTCCCCCCGAACTGCCCGGTGCGACCGCCGCCGCCAAGGCCGAGTAGCCCGCGTCGCCCCGCACTCGTCGCGCGGGGCCGATCCGACGGAACGACACGGCCGGATCGCGGCCGACTCCCTCTTAGAATGTAGGAAATGCTTCATGCGCCGAACTCGTATGCGCGCTGGTTTCACGCTGATCGAACTTTTGGTCGTCATCGCCATCATCGGCGTGCTAGTCGCCTTGCTGCTGCCGGCGATTCAGCAGGCGCGGGAGGCAGCCCGCCGTAGCCAGTGTCAGAACAACATGAAGCAGCTCGGCATCGCCATGCACGCCTTCCATTCGGCGCACGGCGGCTTCCCGACGTCGACGACCTTAAGCGGCGTTACGCACTACTGGGGCGCGCAGATTCTGAGTTTCATGGAGCGGAACGACGCGCACGACATGTACAACTTCCAGGTGCGCTTCAACGACCTTCACAACAGCACGGCCGTCGCGCTGCAAGTGCGGGCGTATCAATGCCCCAGTGTGCAAGTTCCGGCGCGACTCGATCCGAACTTCAGGCCCGGAACGCCCAATTGGTCGGGGGCGATGAACGACTACGTCGCGATCGACG
>JBOFFD010000878.1:0-4250 GCA_051648425.1 Planctomycetia bacterium | reverse complement strand
GGATTTGACCGGCTGGAAGCCGTTCTTGGGCGACAAGGACGGCAAGCCCGAAGCGGTGTGGATGGTCGAAGACGGCGTGCTGATCTGCAAGGGAAGCCCGGTCGGCTACATCCGCACCGAAAAGGACTACGAAAACTACCATCTGACGCTGGATTGGCGTTGGGCCCCCGGCTCGAAGGGCGGCAACAGCGGCGTGCTGCTGCACACCGTCGGCGAAGACATGATTTGGCCGAAGTCGCTCGAAGCGCAGCTCTACCGGGAGAACGCCGGCGACATTTGGGTCATCGGCGGGACCGAGATCATGGTGCCGAACATCGACACGCGCCGCAAGGGTCGGCAGATCGTTAATCTTTCCGACGGCGACGAAAAGCCTCTGGGCGAATGGAACACCTACGACATCACCTGCAAGGGCGACGCCATCGAACTGAAGGTGAACGGCAAGGTGGTGAACGCCGGCGACAAGGCGTCGCTGACGAAGGGCGCCATCTGCCTGCAAGCCGAAGGGGCGGAAATCCACTTCCGCAACATCGTCTTGAAGCCGCTGGACTGACGCGGAACGGGGTCTTGCCGTCGCCCGGATGCGGTTTCTATCTCGACTTCATGCCGCACCTTTTCGACGCCACGCTGAAATCGATCGTCGCCGCAAGCCCCGGCGACTTCGCCACGCTGTTCGGTTTGCCTTCCGGCGCGCGGGCGACCGCCGTCAACGTCGACCTGTCGATCGTCTCGGCCGCCACCGACGTGGCCCTTGCCATCGGCGACCCGATCACCGCCGTCATCGACCTCAACTTCCAAACCGGCCCCGCCCCCGCCCTGCCAACGCGCCTCTTGCTCTACAACGTGCTGCTGCACCAACGGTACGGCGTGCCGGTGCGGACGATATTGGCGCTCATGCGTCCTAAAGCCGACGGCCCGCACCTCACCGGAAATTTGTCGTACCGCCTCGGCGGCGGCCGTGTAGAATTCGACTTCGAGATCCTCCGTCTGTGGGAAGTTCCGGTCGAGGTCTGTCTTGAGGGCGGCTTGTCGCTCTTGCCACTGGCGGTGCTGTGCCGGATGCCCGACGACAAACCGCTGCCGATGGCGCTGCGGGACGTGGTGCGGGCGATTGAAAAACGGCTTGGATTGGAGGCGTCGCACGCGGACGCACTGCGGCTCTTGAAGGCGACGAGCACCCTCGCGCTGATGCGGGCGCCGAAGAGCAAAATGGGCGCGATTTTTGAAGGAGTAGGACTCATGTCACAACTGGCGGCCTACGACGAAGCGATTCTGGAAGGCGAAACCAGAGGCGAAATGAAAGGCCGGCGCGAAGTGCTGCGGCGGCAGGGGAGTAGGAGTTTCGGCGCCCCGGACGAAGCGGCCGAGGCGGAACTGGCGTCGATCATGGACTTGGAGCGGCTCGACCGAATGATCGACGCTTTGTGGATCGCCCAATCCTGGCAGGAACTGCTGGCGACCCCGTGACCTTTCCGTCGGGCGTTCGACGTTTGACTCCGCCACGGAAATCGCCGACGATGGAGTCGGCTCGAAGCCGGGAACGACGAGGTCTAACATGCTTTGGACCCTACTGCTTACACTGACGCTGACCATCGACGACGCCGCACCGGCGGCGGTCGAACCGCCGTCGGCGACGCGCAGTCCGGCGCAGCTTGACCCCTCGGCCCTCGGCCCGGAGATTCGTCGGCGGTCGCTGGCGCGGTTGGGGGCGCTGGGGGGCGCGGCCGTCCCGTTGGACCCGGAATGGGCCGCCCCGCCGGAAACGCCGTCGACGCCGGTCGTCTGGGTGCTGATCGTCGGCCTGGAACATTACGCCGATCCCAAAATCCCCGGTCGGCCGCACGCCGTTTCCGACGCCGTCCGCCTGTATGAAACCCTGACCTCGCCCGAAATCGGCGGCGTCGACCCAAAGCGGGCGTGGCTGTTGGTCGACGGCGAGACGGCCGGTCCGGCGCAGCCGGCGACGCGCTCGCGCTTTGAAGACGCCCTGCGGACGATCGCCGCCCGCGGCGGGCCGAACGATGTCGTGCTGCTGTGGCTGGCCGCCGCCGCCCTGCCCGACGACGACGCCTTCCGCTGGCTGTTCCACGACGCCGACCCGGCGCGCCTTGATGTGGGCGCGCTGCACACCGCCGATCTTGAAAAACAGCTCGACGCCGTCCCGTGCCGTTGGGTCTTGAGTCTGCTCGACGCCTCCTTCGACCAAGCGGCGACGGCCCTCGGTCTGCAACGACTGGTCGACGACGCCGACTGGTCGCACCGCTTCAATGGGTTGACGAAGCCGGGCCGGCCCGGTCGGCTGGCGATCGCGGCGGCGCGCGGCAAGACGCCGCCGAACGAAACGGCGGGGCGCGGCCAGGGCCGGCTGGCCGCCGCTGTGTTGGCCGGGCTTGGCGGCGCGGCCGACCGCGACCCAACCGACGCGACCGTCGGCGACGGTTGGGTGACCGCCGCCGAGCTGTGGGCGCATCTCGAACGGACGCTGGGCGGACCGGAAGTCCCCGCCGACGAACGGCCGCTCTTGGCCGGCGGCAAGCGGCTGCCGCGGACGCCGCTGGCCCGCCATCTGCCCGCGTGGCCCCCGGTGCGCGACCGCGTGCAACGGATCGCCGACCTCCACCGGCAGGGTCGGCTTCCCGAACCGTTCCGCACCGAGGCGGTGCGGCTGCTGTCGCGCATGCCGGCCCAGCAGGCCGAGGTCCGCCTGCGGCAGGGGTATGAACGGCTGGCCGACGGCGCGATCGAACTGTCGGCGCTGCGGCCGATGCGCGAGCGGACGGCGCGCGAAATGGCCCTGCCGGCGGCCGAGGCCCAGCAGTTCGCCGAAGCGGTGCTGAAGGCGTACGACCGGATCGACGCGAACTACGTGCGGGAAGGGCGAGGGCCGCGGGCGCTCGCCGCCGGCCTGGGCGGCCTGGTGGTGGTGGCGGAGGAGACGCCGCCGGGGGCGCTGAAGCGGTGGGTCGACGCCGGCCTGCCGGCCGACCGCAAGTCGCTGGGCCGCGCCGTCGCCGAGACCCGCCGGGCGTTGGGCCGTCGCGACGACCTGCCCGGCCACGAAGCGCTCGACGTCGTCTTGGGCGGCATGTTCGAGGCGCTTGATCCGTACTCGCGCTACATCGACGCCGCCGCCTACCGCGAGTTCAAAAAGACGACCGAAGGCCAGTTCGCGGGGGTGGGCATTCAGGTGCGCGCCAACGCCGACGACGGTACCATCGAAGTCGTCACGCCGCTGGTGGGCAGCCCCGCCGCGCTCGGCGGGGTGTGGGCCGGCGACCGCATCGTGGCGATCGACGGCCGACCGCTGCAACGGCTCGACATGGAAGAAGCCGTTCGACTGCTGGCGGGCAAACGCGGCGAGTCGGTGACGCTCGACTTGAAGCGCGCCGGCAGCCCCGATCCGGTGCGGGTGGTGTTGCAGCGAGCCGTCGTGAAGGTCGAAACCGTGCTGGGCGTCGAGCGTCGGCCCGACGGCGGTTGGAACCACTACCTCGACCGCGACGCGGGCATCGCCTACATCCGCCTCACCAACTTCGGCAGCGACACCGGCGACGACCTGCGCGCCGCCCTGCGCGACCTGCGCCGCACCGGCCTCACGTCGCTGGCGCTCGATCTGCGGTTCAACCCCGGTGGTTTGTTGGCGGCGGCCGTCGACGTCGCCGACCTGTTCCTTGACGCCGGCGCGATCGTCACCGTCCGCGGCCGGGCCGGTCGGCCCGAGGAATTCCGCGCCGCCCGTTTCGGAACCCTCAGCCCGTTTCCGATGGTCGTCTTAGTCAATCAAGGCAGCGCCAGCGCCAGTGAGATCGTCGCCGCCGCGCTGGCCGACCACGAGCGGGCGGCGGTTGTCGGCCAACGGTCGTTCGGCAAGGGAAGCGTGCAAACCATCTTCCCGTTGGAACAGGGCGCCTGCGCCCTTAAACTGACGACCGCCATGTTCTACCGCCCGTCCGGCCCAACGCTTCACCGCTTCCCCGAAAGCACTCCCGACGAGCCGTGGGGTGTAAGACCCACCGACGGCCTGGAAGTCGCGCTGAACCGCGCCGAAGTCGTAAAAACCTACGAACACCTCCGCCGCCGCGAAGTCTTACACCGCCCCGACGAACCCCCGCCGTCCGACGCCGGCTTCATCGACCGCCAACTGGAAACCGCCGTCGAGTACCTGCGGTCGCGTAAGAAATGACGACGAATGGTACAAATCCGCCAGAGGCCCCGTCTTCGTTAGCCGCCGCTTTCCTCAGCGGCGCGTCTTT
>JBOFFD010000877.1:0-4251 GCA_051648425.1 Planctomycetia bacterium | reverse complement strand
GGTTGACGGCGCCGATCGCGAGGTAGAAGGCGGTGTCGTCGTAGATTTTCTGGGCCAGCGGGTCGCCGGCCTCGGCCGCTTGGAAGATCAGTTTGGCGGTGAGCGGTTCGCCCGACGCCGTCCATTCCTCCAAGCGGGTGGGCGTGGCCTTCGCCTCGAGCGCCTCCAGGGTGCGGTCGACGACGGCGGTGGCGCTGCAGTAGGCTTCCATCGAGCCGTAAAGGCCGGTGTTGTTGCGGCGGGCGTTCTCCAGGTCGATGCGCATATGGCCGGCTTCGGCGCCGTGGCTGTGTTCGCCTTCCAGCAGTTTGCCCTGCAGGACGATGCCGCAGCCGATGCCCGTCCCAAGCGTGAACTGCACCATGCTGCTGACGCCCCGGCCGGCGCCGACCCAGTATTCGCCCAAGGCGGCGGCGTTGGCGTCGTTTTGCAGCACTGCCGGCAGGCCCAGGCTTTTGCCGACTTTTTCCGCCAACGGCAGGTTCAGCCAGCCGGGCAGGTTGTGCGGGTTGATGAGAATCTGTTCGCGCAGATCCAATGGTCCGGGCGAGCCGACGCCGACCGCCGCAATGTCGGAAAGCGTCAAACCGGCGGCCATGACCGCCTGCCGAGCGGTCTCGCAGATGCGCGCGACGCCGTTCTCCGGGCCTTTGTCGGCTTCGGTCGGCTGGCTGACGCTGGACAACGCCCGCCCGGCGTCGTCGACGACCCCCACCTTGATGTTCGTACCGCCCAGGTCGATCCCCAGGAAAAACGGAGGCTTGGCGTCGGTTGGCCTGGCCATGCTCGCTTCGACCCTTTCCGTACATTCGTCGTCGGTCGCGGTGGTCGGCCCGCCGTGGAGACGTCCCCGGCCGCCGACGGCGCCGCCGCGTCGCCGGGCCATTGTACAGAACCGGTCCGACAACGAGAATCCAGCAAAATGAGAGTCGACCGCCGATTGCCGGGAATCTTCGAGCGAATCCGGCGTCGACGCCCGACGGCCTTATCGGCCGACGGGGCGGCAAGGCTACCCAGAGTCGGCGGCCAGCACGGCGGTCTGTTTCCTGACGATCTTTTCGTACTCGTCTTTGTGATCGTCCGGCAGGAACGAGCGGTGGATCATGTCGACGGCCGGCTTGAGGGCGTCGATTTGGCCGGCGATCGTTTTCTCGACGACCTTCGGCGGCAGGCGGCAGTACTTACCGAAATCGAGCCACTTCCTCCTCGTGAAGTTCTTGTTTCGGCCGTCCATCGGCAACGCCGTCGTGTCGTCGTCGGGCATCACCAGCCGGGTGCACACTAAGTCATAGGCGGGTGACAGCCGGCGGGCGCCGTTCGGGGTCGTCAGCAGCGAAAAGTTCTTCAGGTGCATGTCGCCGTTGGCCGACCACCAGCCGAACAACAGCAGCCGATACAGCCGGAGGATTTCGATCAACGGTTCCGTCGCGAATTTGTTCACCACTTTGACGCAAAGTTCCGCGGAGCCTTCGTACTTGTCTCTCAGTCGTCTTTCGCTCAACTGACAGAAGTCTTCGACAGCGAGTTTCGTTCCGTCGTCCAAGCGGTCGAATCGCTTGATGATGTATGCGGGCGGACCTTCCGACAGCGGCACGAGACCGAACGGCGGCGTTTCGACGCCCGCCAACGACGCCAAGCACATGGTCAAATGCTCGTTCTGCGGAAGGGCCGAAAACCGAGACGGTTCTGGTTTCAGGATGTACCGGCCGCCGGTCTCGGCGACTTCCAATGCCGATCGGTCCTGCGACAGCTTCAGCGACACTTTCTCCTGCACGCCGGAAATGGACATCTTGCCCGCCATTCCCGCCGCCACCGCGTAGAGTTCGCTCGGCTTGAACCGCAGGACCGGCTCCTTCTTCGCGCCGTAAAGACGCTCCATGCAGTTCGGGTGGAATCCGTCCGCCTTCGCCGTCGGTTGCAGGCAGATTCGGCAGGTCGTCATTCCTCGTCAGCCCCGTCGGCGAGCGGTTCTAGTTCCACGGCGCCGATGCTGTCGGCGCAGGTGGCGAGCAACAGTCCGAACGGATCGTCCTTCGAGATTCGCAGCTTGCGAGAGGCGACGTCGAGAAGCCATCCTTCGGGAAGCAGGTTCTCGAAGAACGGATGCAGACCATCGAAGACGTACGGCTCCGGTCGAAGGGGCAGCGTCAACGAAACGGGTGTGGCGTCGGCGGCGGCGAGCCAATCCGCCGAGTAGGTGAAGACCGTCGTTCCGCCCGATTCTTTGATGACGCCGACAGGTCGGCCGGAAATCTTCACCCGTCCCCTACGTGCCTTCATCGTCTTCCTCTCGCGGCGCTTCGACCGGTCCGAGCGTTCGCCCGAAGACGAAAAGCACTTTGTTGACGGCGTCCATCCGCAGCGTCGGTTTGCCTCGTTCCAGTTCGGAGACGAAGCGGGTGCCGACGCCGGCCAGCTCGCCGAGTTCGCGCTGCGTGAGCCGGTTCGCCGTGCGGCGGCTCCGAACGAACGCTCCCAGTTCGATGGATTTGCTCTTCGCCGTTTCCACCTTCGCCCCAATCACGAACCGGACGCATCAATTCCCGAACGGGAATATCTCCATTTTGCAATAGACCGCAGCCTTTGTCAATCGTTGCGTTACCGATCGGGAATAGAAGAGGCTGCACTGCGCCCGAAGGCATCGTGTTCGGCGAACATCGAGAGACTTGGAAGGACTAATAATACCGATCGGGAATGCATTTTTCGCCGAGCACTTTCCTTGAATGACGGATGCAAGAAATCGACCGGAACGCTCTTGTTCCCGAACGGGAATATGCACTGCATCAGGGGCGACGAGGGTCTGGAAGCCGGAGAGGTGCGGGTCTTTCGCGATTTCGCCGCAGACTGCGGCAAAACGGCTTCCGGCTGCGGTCGACGCCGATCCTATTCGCCGACTTTGGAGGGATCGTCCGAAGCCGACCGCCGCCACAGCGGGTCTTGCGCCGCCAGGTGCGCCAGGAAGTCGTCGTCCAGGCCGGCGGCTTTGCGGCTGGCGACGTCCAGTTCGACGCCGCGGGCGTCGCAGGGTTTCAGTGGGCCGCGGAGGTGGCGGAGGTAGGTTTCCCAGTCGGAAAGCTCGGCCGGTTTGAGGCGTCGCAGCCAGCGTAGGCCGAAGGCGACGTGGCCGATTTCATCGCGGTGGATGGCCCGCATCACGCCGCCGCTTTTCAGGTCGCCGACTTCGTCGAACCGCCGGCCGTAGGTCAAACTGTGATCGAGGTTCCCGCCTTCAAAGGTCAACGGCAGGCAGGCGAGGTAGTCCAAAAGCGACCGGCTCTCGAAGGTGCGCAGCCAGACGAAGCCGTTAAGCGGCAGGGCGCCGAAGTCCAGGCCGTGGGCGTCGAGCCGTTTCAAATGCCAACGAGTGTGGCGCTGTTCGTCGAGAAGGATGGGAACTAGCTCGCGGCGGAAGTCGGCCGGGGCGTCGGGGAAGGCGAGCAGCGTCCAGGCCATCAGTTCGAGGGCTTGAAGCTCGTGGTTGGCCATGACGTGGTGGGCGGCCGCCCGCAGCCGCGCTTCGTGCAGCCCCTTGGGATGGGGCATTTTGACGCTTTTGCGTTTCGGGGCGAATTGCAATTCGGGCGGCCGTTCCGGTCGGTCGACCCGCAGCGGGGCGCCGGGGTGTTCGTCGGTCAGCGGTTCTTCGGGCGGCCGCAGCTTCTCTTCCAGCGAGCGGCTGAGCAGGATTCTTTCGGCGAACGAGCGCAATTCCATTCGGGACCGATTCCCCGTCGAGTCCGCCGGTGGGCGGCGTCTCGACGGGGGATTGTAGCCGGGCGGGTTCCCGGCGGCCGTCAGCCCGTTTTTCCGAGGGACCGGGAATCGGTGCCGTCCGCCCGGTTTTCCTCCGGCTTCTGTCGACGGATCAAATCAAACACTTCTTGACGGTGGACCGGCACCTGCGAGGGCGCCTTGATGCCGAGCCGCACGTTGTCTCCGCGGACGTCGATAATGGTGATGACGACGTCGTCGCCGATCCGGATGCTCTCGTTGAGTTGTCGTGAAAGGACCAGCATCGGTCGTACTCCTTCCCGTCGGCTTCACCGCCGCCGATCCGAAGAGGCGAGGCGCTTGTCGCCAGGCCGCCGACGGTTCGTCCCGCAGGCGGCGCCGGTGGGCGCGTTCGCATCGTCGGGCGACGAACCCGTCCATCCTTGGACCGGCCGACCCGTGCATTGGTTTTCCGCTTGGCCCTCCATCGACGAGGCGTCGTCGACGGCGGCTTCCACCACCGGGTTCCTCGCCGCGCCG
>JBOFFD010000876.1:0-1916 GCA_051648425.1 Planctomycetia bacterium | reverse complement strand
CGCCCGGCGATCCCCCGATCGTCGACTGAACCGCTTCCCAACATCCTCATCGGAAGTCCGCGAAGTTCGGTTGAATGCCCCTTTTGGAAAAGAACGGAAAGTCACGTCAAATTGGGGGATTCCTACCAACCCCACCCGTTGGACCGCCGTTTTGGCAGCCGCCGGTCGTGACGGCCGTCGGCCTGGTCCGTCGCAACCTATTTTCATTTTTCACTTTACACGATTCTCCGCCGGATGTAACTTCGGTACGGCGAGTGCATTCTACCTACTACGATGTAGGTTCAGACTGCCAGGGGGTTTTTGTCATGCCGTACGTGCATGTGCAGCGTCAAACCGGGCCGCTCGACGCGCTGAGCGAACAGCTGCGCCTGCTGTGGGACGTGGAAGCGCACGTCCAATCGAGCCACCATGAAACCAACGGCCCCCAACTGAACGTGCTGGAAAACAAGACGGACTTCTTCCTGACCGTCGAACTGCCCGGCGTTTCCGCCGACGATGTCGAACTGACCGCCACCGAAGAAACGTTGACGCTGGCCTGCCGTCGCGACGACGACGTCGACGACGCGGACGCCCAAGAGACCTACCGCCGCCGCGAGCGGTGGCGCGGCCGCTGGCGGCGCGACGTCGCCTTCCCCCGTCGGGTGCAGCCCGACGGCGTCTCCGCCCGCCTCGACGACGGCGTTCTGACCGTGCGCATTCCGAAATCGGCCGACGCCAAGCCGCGGCGCATCGAAGTCTCCAGCGCCGCTCGGGTGCCGCGCGACCTGTTCGACCCCGCGAACGAAGGAGACGGCGAATGAACAACGTCCGTCGCAACGAACCGCCGCGACCGACGGTCTACACCCCGCGCATCGACATCCAAGAGACCAAGGACGGCCTGGTGCTGCGCGCCGACCTGCCCGGCGTCGCCAAGGACGGACTCGACCTGGTCGTCGAAGACAACGTCCTAAAAATCTTCGGCCGGACCGGCCCGACCACCCCCGCCGACGCGAAACCGATCTTTCAGGAGTACGCCCCCGGCGTCTTTTTCCGCTCGTTCATTTTGGGCGACGAAGTCGACGTCGAGCAGATTCGCGCCGAACTGGAAGCGGGCGTGCTGACGATCGAACTGCCGCGGTCGGCTCGTCCGAAGGCGCGGCGAATCGAAGTGACGTCGGACCGCCGGCCGGCCAAACAGCCCGAGTAGCCGGGCGGTTCATTTCTTCCCTTCGGCGCGGCGGGCGGCGAAAAATTCGGTGAGCAGGCGGGCGCAATCCGCCTCCAGAATCCCGCCGATCGTTCGCGACCGATGGTTCAGCCGGTCGTCTTCCGTCAGCCGAAACAGCGAACCGCACGCCCCGGCCTTCGGGTCGTAGGCGCCGAAGACGACCATCGGCAGCCGGGCCAACACCACCGCCCCGGCGCACATCGGGCACGGCTCCAGTGTGACGTACAGCCGGCAGTCGACCAGCCGCCAGTCGGCCGCCGCCGTCGCCGCCCGGACGATGGCGATCATCTCGGCGTGGGCGGTCGGGTCGCCGCGGGTTTCCCGCAGGTTGTGACCGGCGGCGACGACTTCCTCGCCGCGCACGACCACCGCCCCGATCGGCACTTCGTCGGCCGCCGCCGCCGACCGGGCCTCCGCCAGCGCCAGCCGCATGAAACGTTCATGAAATTCGACGTCGTACTCCATGATCGCATCCCCCTTCTTCTATTGTGACCCGTGCGGGTCGCCGCGCCAAACTCCGACCGGTTTCCGAAAGCACTTTCCAGCCGGCCGGCGCTGACCTACGCTGAGAGGGGCGGATCGCGGCGGCGCGTTTCACGACGACCGGCGGCGACGAACGATTTCTCAACGACTCTTGATCGACGGCGGCCGCGCGCGACGCGGCGGGGAAACGGCTATCGTGGTGGACGACCTGGGCGATCGGACGTTG
>JBOFFD010000875.1:0-6867 GCA_051648425.1 Planctomycetia bacterium | reverse complement strand
TCCGGGCGATCGAACCGGCGGCCGGCGTGCTTTTCTGCAACCAGTGCTTCCATGGGAAGAACGGCGATGTTTTCGCGGCGATTGGATGGTTCCGCGGATGGTCGTTCCCCGAAACGGTGAAGGCCGTCGCCGTGCATCTTGGAATGGCCGACGGTCCGCCGCCGCCGGGCTACTTCCGTCCGCCGATTCCGACGGCCGCGCCGACGACGGCCCCCGCTCCGTCATCGGCGAAGGCGACGACGGCCGCCGCCCGCCGCTTGTACGACCACGCCTGGTCCGGGCATTCCGCCTGGACGGCGTGGTCGACCTACCTGCAATCGCGCGACCTACCCGTCCCGCCGGAGGACGTACCGGCCGACTTCCGCTTCGAGCCGGCGGGACGCTGCGACCGCGTCCGCCATCCGATGCTGGTCGCGCCGGTCGTCGACCTCTCCAGCGGCGAACTCCTCGCCGTCCACCGCACGTTCGTCCGTGGCGACCTTCGCGGCAAGGCCGACGTTCCGCGGCCGAAGCGGATGCTCGGCCCGCTCGGCGCGGGGGCCGTCGTCCTGGCGCCGCTCGCGGACGCCCGCGAAGTCGCCCTGGTGGAAGGTGTCGAAACCGGCTTCGCCGTTCAATGCGTCCTCGGCCTGCCGACCGTGGCGGCGCTGTCGGCGTCGCGGCTGCATCGCGTCGACTTCCCCGACGGCGTCGAAGCCGTCCGTCTTTACGCCGACCGCGACCCGAACGGCGTCGGTCTCGCCGCCGCCCGGCGGGCGGCCGCCCGTCTGCAAAACCTCGGCCTTGACGTTTCGATCCGTCTGCCGCGCGTTTGGAAGGGAGGCCGTGGATGAGCGCCGACCAACCGACGGCGGAGTGCCTGGCCGAAAACGGCCGCGACTTCCTGGACGAGTTCGTCGAGCGCGGCGCCGACGCCGTCCGCGACGCCGAGAAAATCGACCTCGACGAGGACGACGACGCTCCGGACGGCGGCGGCTTGACGCCGCGGGCGCCCGTGCTGGACGACGCCGCGTTCCACGGCCTCGCCGGCGAAATCGTCCGCAGCCTCGATCCCTACACCGAGGCCGATCCCGCCGCCGTGCTGGTCCACCTCCTGGCCGGCTTCGGCTCGCTGGTCGGACCCGGCCCGTACTTTCCGGTCGGCCCCGAACGACATCCGGCGCGCCTGTTCGCCGTCGTGGTCGGCGCCACCGGCGTCGGCCGCAAGGGGACGGCATGGTCGACCGCCCGGCTCGTTCTACACGAAGCCGATCCCGACTGGAGCACCCGCCGCTGCAAGTCCGGCCTCTCCACCGGCGAAGGGGTGGTCCACGACCTCCGCGACCCGCGCGTCGAACGAAAGCCGGCCGGAAAGGGCGGCCGCGCCGTCGACGGCGAAGGAACTGTCGTCGATCCGGGCGAAGCCGACAAGCGGCTCTTCCTCGTCGAACCGGAGTTCGGCCGCGTGCTGGGCGCGATGAGGCGCGACGGCAACACGCTGTCGCCGGTGCTGCGCCAGGCGTGGGATTCGGGACGACTGAACGTTTTGACGAAGAACGCGCCCTGCACGGCGACGGGCGTCCACCTCGCCGTCGTCGGCCACGTCACCGTCGAAGAATTCCGCGAACTGTCGAGCGCCGTCGACCGGCACAACGGCTTTCTCAATCGCTTCCTCTGGTGTCACGCCCGACGGTCGAAGACGCTTCCGCTGGCGCCCCCGGTCCCCGACGCCCTGGTCGCCGACTTCGGCCGACGGCTGGCGTCGGCCGCCGCGACGGCCCGGAAGTTCGGCCCGGTCCGCTTCGACCCCGAGGCCGAACGGATTTGGGTCGACGGACTGTACGCCCGGTTGACCCGTGACCGCCGCGGCCAGGCGGCCCCGCTGTTCGCCCGGTCGGCCCCCTACGTCCTGCGGCTGTCGCTGATCTACGCCCTGTTGGACGGCTCGACGGTCGTCCGCGACGAACACCTCATGGCCGCCGTCATGGTCTGGGAATACTCGGAGCGGTCGGCGGCGATCGTCTTCGCGGGACCGACCGCCGACCCGACGGCGAAACGCATCCTCGACGCCCTGCGGGACAGGCCGGCCGGCCTGTCCCGCACGGAAATCTCGAAACTCTTTCAAGGAAACAAGCCGAAGGCGGCGCTCGACGCCGCCCTCGAAATCCTCGACGACTACGGCCTGGCCGAACGGGCGGACGTGCCGACGGACGGCCGCTCGAAGGAAGTGTGGACGGCGGTCCGCCGCGTCCCCCGGAACGATCTTTCGTAGCCGCCGGGCTTCGTCCGTCGCTTCCTTCGTCGCGAGAAACCCAGTGTTTCATCAGGCGAACCGACTTCTCTCGTTTCTTTCGTCTCTTTCGTGGTGTCGGCGGAAAATGGTCGGCCGTCAGTCCATACTGGAGGTTGTTTCGATGGGATACATGGCACTGTTTCGACGACCCCGCGTCGTGGACGACGACGCGGCCGACCGGCGGTCGCCTGCAAGGACGAAGGTCTCCGTCGTGGACTCCGAACCGGCGCCGGTCCCCGCGCAAGTGGAAGCGGTCGACGCCGTCGTCGAATGGATGATCGACTTGGCGTACAGCCGCGACCGGAACGCCCTTCTCACGGTGGACGGCCGAACGACCGCCGTCGCGCCGCTGGTCGAAACGATTTTGGAGAAGCTGTCGTCGCCCGTCGGCTCGGAGCGCTTCCAAGCGGGATTGGCCGACGCCCGCCGATTGCGGAACGACTACTGGACCGCGACGCGAATCCGCTGGACGGACGAATCCTGGCCGGACTTCCCCGTTCCACCTTTCGGTGGAGCGGACGACCCGCCGCCGGCTCGACCCCGGTAGATTTTTACCGGGGGGATCGTCCATCGGGGGACGCAGTCGACGCCACTCCCCCAAAAAGGGGAGCAAACGAACAGCGCGGTCCTTGCCGCTCTCCAAAGTAGGTTTTCCACCAAACGGGGGAAAACCCCTCGGTCGGGTGGACTCGCCGGTTTCCCGAATGTTCCGCGGCGCAACGAAAGGTACTTCCGACGTCCGCCCGGCGAAGCGAGGTGCCTCCGCGCGGCGCTTCCCCACCGCCGCGGTGCAAAAGGACGCTTTGCCTTACCAAACCGTCTCGCAGGGAAAAACCCAAGGTTTCCGCGAAACGACCCAGCTTCCGACGCTTTGAAACGGTACAAAACCGACCACGAAAGGAACGACGACATGGCGAACGTCTTTCGCAAGAAGTATACGACGACGCCCCCGGCCGACGCCGAGGTTTTCGACAAGAAGGGGGAGCGGTTCGTCAAGTGGAAGACCTCCACAGGAAAGACGCGGATCGGACGAGTCGTCGTCGGGAAGGATGGCGCCGTCAAAGCGGTCGTCGAAACATCCACCTACATGGCGCGCTACCGGGATGCGGCGGGCGTTCTGCGGGAAGTCTCCACCGGCTGCCGCGACGAGACCAACGCCCGCAAGGTGCTCGCCGACCTGCTGCGGCGGGCCGAGTTGGTCAAATCGGGAGTCCTGTCGGCCGACGAGGACTCCGCCTCCGACCAGCAATCTCGGATGCTGGACGAACACCTTGCCGAGTTCCAATCATCGCTGGAGCTGGCGGGAACATCGCCCTTCTATCGGTCGGAATTGAAACGGTATTGGAAACGGTTGATTGACGGCTGCGGCTTCCGGCGGTTGGCCGACTTGACGCAAACGACGTTGGAACGGTTTCTCGCCGACTTGGCGAGGAAAGGGGTTTCGGCCCGCAGCCGCAACGCCTACCGAGAGGCTGCGGTTACGTTCTGCAACTGGTGCTTGAAATCGAACCCGCCACGACTGTTGGCGAACCCGCTCGCCAACCTTCATAAAGCGGACGTGAAAATCGACCGCCGCCGACCGCGTCGATCGTTGACCCCGGCCGAACTGGTGCGGCTCTTGGACGCCGCCCATCGACGTCCGCTCGACGAAGCGGCGACGATTCGACGTGGAAAACACGCCGGAACGAATCGGGCCGCGCTGAAGACCGCGACCCGTGAAAAATTGGAACGGCTCGGCTGGGAGCGGGCGCTCGTCTACAAGACGCTCGTCTCGACGGGACTGCGGCTCAACGAGTTGCGGACGTTGACAGTCGATCGACTGACGTTGGACGGCCCGACGCCGCTATTGACGTTGGAAGCGGCGAACGAGAAAAACCGCGAGGGGAATACCATCCCTCTGCGGAGCGATCTCGCCGCCGACTTGCGGGAATGGCTGGACGACCGTCGCAGGCGCGCCGCCGAGAAGGTGCTTCGACGGGACGGTTCACCGACCGATCCGATCGCCGGGACGCGAATTTTCGCCGTGCCGCCAGGGTTCATCCACGTCTTCGACCGTGATCTAAAGGCAGCCGGCATCCCGAAGCGGGACGACCGGGGGCGCACGGTCGACCTGCATGCTCTGCGGCACACCTTCGGAACGCTGCTGTCGGCGGCGGGTGTCGCCCCGCGAACGGCCCAATCGGCGATGCGCCATTCCGACATCAAGTTGACGATGAACGTCTACACCGACCCCCGACTGTTGGACGTGGCCGGAGCGGTTGAGGCCCTGCCGTCACTGCCTCTGCCAGGAAACCGGAAGCCGTCCATTGGCAGTCCAGCGACTACGGAAACCGACGGGGTCCAAGTAGAGCGGAATGCCGATCGGCCTTCGGCGCTTCCCCTGAATTTTCCCTCGCCTGTGGACCGCAAAAGGGAAAAATGGTCCAAAAGTGTCCATTCGACCACTGGAACAGACGAACAGCATCCAATGCTCGGCGAGGAGCGCAACTCATTGGGTGACAAAGAAATCGGCTTGAAAAGCACGAATTCTGAAAATGAAGGGAAAGTGACCCCTAGGGGATTCGAACCCCTGATCTTCTGGCTGAGAACCAGACGTCCTGACCGCTAGACGAAGGGGCCTGCGGTTCGTGTACTATCGGAACGCTCGACGGCGAAGTCAAGTGTTTCGGGGCGACGCTGGAAGCACAGACGCCGGTCGTCGGTTGAAGGTTCGGTGGGGGGCGTGATGGTCGATCATACGGCGGCGGAGCGGCGGCGGGTTTTGGGGCTGCTGGCGGGGACGTTGACGGCGGCGGCCGGTGTTCGGACCGAGGCGGCCGACGAGCCGGTGGAGGTGGTCGACGTCCACACCCACTTCTACGACCCCACCCGCGCCGCGGGCGTGCCGTGGCCCGGCAAGGACGACCCGCTGCTGTACAAGCCGCGCTTCCCCGCCGACCTGCGGCGCGAGGCGGCCGACGCGCCCGTGAAGCCGACGGCGACCATCGTCGTCGAGGCCAGCCCGTGGCTGGAAGACAACCAGTGGCTGTTGGACCTGGCCGCGCGCGATCCGTTCGTCGTCGGCGTGGTGGGCAACCTTTCGCCGGCGGGCGCGGGTTTCGCCGAGCATTTGCGACGGTTCGCGGCGGCGCCGAAGTATCGCGGCTTCCGCGTCAACCAAGCGGAATTGCACCGGGGACTGACCGACGAAAAGTACGTCGCCGACCTGGCGGCGACCGCTGACGCCGGCCTGTCACTCGACGTCAACGGCGGGCCGGACCTGTTGGCGGACGTCGCCGTGTTGGCGAAGCGGCTGCCCAAACTGCGGATCGTCGTGAACCATTTGGCGAACGTCGGCAACCCCGACGGCGGGCCGGCCGACCCGGCGTGGGCGGCGGGGATGCGGCAGGCGGCCAAGTCTCCGAACGTGTTTTGCAAGGCGTCGGCGTTGGTGGAAGCGACCGGCCGATCGATGCGGAACGCGCCGACGGCGGTCGACTTCTACCGACCGATCCTCGACGTCGCCTGGAACGCCTTCGGGGCCGACCGGCTGCTGTTCGCCAGCAACTGGCCGGTAAGCGAACGGTTCGCGTCGTACGCCGTGCTGGCGGGCGTGGTGAAGACGTATTGGGCCGAAAAGGGACCGACGGCGTCCCGGCGGTTTTTTGGGACTAACCACCGCGCCGCCTACGGGCCGTAGTCGACCGAAGTCGGCGACTGGTCCGCCTCGCCGGTTCCACTACACCGACCCCGCGACGCTTCCTCCCTCGCCGATCGACCACCCCACGCCGGAGTGGCGACGCGCACGGGATCGACGGTCCCTGACCGATCTCTTCGACGTCGTTCGGCGTTCATTTTCAAGGGCGCGAAAAGTCGCCGACCGTTCGCGTCGGATTGATTTAGGCGGGGGGACGAAGCAGGCATGAGCGAATCGCGGCGCTGGGTGTTGACCGACCAGGAAGCGGGCGTGTACGTCGACCAGTGGTCGCAAGGCGGGTCGGTCGACGCGCCGGGCGGTGGTCCAGCAGGCGGGCGGGCCGACTGGTCGATCCGCAAGCGCCGGCTGCACGGCGGCCTGTCGGACGGCGTCGACGTGGTCGACCTCGACAACGGCCTGCTAGCGCTTTCCATTCTGCCGACCCGCGGCATGGGGGTGCATCGCGGTCGGTTCGCCGACGTCGCGCTGGGGTGGAACTCGCCGGCGCGCGGACCGGTCCACCCGGCGTTCGTTCGTCCGGAAGACCTCGGCGGCCTCGGTTGGCTGGCCGGCTTCGACGAATGGATCGTCCGCTGCGGCTTGGCGTTCAACGGCCCGCCGGGCGTCGACAGCTACACCGACGACGCGGGCGTCTCCCGGTCCGACCGACTCACGCTGCACGGGCGGATCGCCAACCTGCCGGCCCGCCACGTCGAGGCGTGCGTCGAGTTCGACGGCGAGGCGGCGCGGGAACTGGCGGTGGTCGGCCGGGTCGATGAGTCGTTCCTCTTCTTCCCGCAACTGGAACTGGAAACCACCTACTCCACGACGCCCGGCTCGAACCGGTTCACGCTGCGCGACGCGATCACCAACAACAACAGCCGGCCGGCGGAAGTGGAACTGCTGTACCACTGCAACT
>JBOFFD010000874.1:0-1984 GCA_051648425.1 Planctomycetia bacterium | reverse complement strand
GAAGAAGTGGTGGACCATCGGGTTGAGGAATTCGTCGACCGGCGTGCCGACGACGCAGACGACGAACTGCGCGGTCGACAAGACCGCCGGGTCGCTGGAGACGGTAAGACGACCGGCGGCGAGCACCTTCGGCAGGACTTCGTCGGCGCCTTCTTCGGTGAAGGGCATTCGGCCCGAGCGGACGGTAGCGCAGGCGGCTTCATCGATGTCGTAGATGACGACGTCGAGGCCTGCTTCGGCGAAGGCGACGGCCAGGGGCAGCCCAACGTGGCCGCACCCGCCCATCACGGCGACGGTGTTGGCGAACATGCGTCCGCGGTTTCCTTTAGTTACTCGGCGGGCCGCACGCGCACCGTGCGGCCGACGATCTCCAACCGACCCTCCGCATACAAGCGGACGGCGTCAGGATACGCGGCGCGCTCGGCCGCGAACACCCGCGCGGCCAGGTCGTCGGGCGTATCGTCGTCCCGCACCGGCACCGTTCGTTGCAACACGATCGGTCCGTGGTCGTAGGCGTCGTCGACGAAATGGACCGTACACCCGGAAACCTTCACCCCCGCCGCCACCGCCGCTTCATGCACATGGCGACCGTAAAAGCCCTTGCCGCAGAACGCCGGGATGAGCGACGGGTGGATGTTCAGGACTCGGCCGGCGAAATCGGGCGGTATCTTGAGCAGTGCCAGGTAACCGCCCAGCAGCACCAAGTCGATCGCCGCGGCGCGGCAGGCGTCGAACGCCTCGGCCGACGATTCCGCCGGCTCGCGGCCTTTAGTCGGGATGAGTTTCCACTCGACGCCGGCCGCCGTCGCTATGTCGACCGCGCCGATCCCCGCCCGGTTCACCACCACCAGTTCGACGGTGATCGGCAGCGCGCCGCGGTTCCGCTCGGCCAGCAGGTACTGCAAGGTCGTGCCGCCGCCCGAAGCGAAGACGGCGGTCCGCAAGATTCGCGGCGGCGTCAAAAGAACCTCTTTTCGTGCGTCCGAAATCCGATCATCGTTAGCCGCCGCTTTCCTCAGCGGCGCGTTCGATCTTCGACGGCGGACTGGGAAAAGACACGGACGCGCCGCTGAGGAAAGCGGCGGCTAATGAGGAAATCCGCCTTCGTCCGACTTACGCCTTGGCGGGTTCCGAGGCCAAACCGCGGACGACTTCGCGAACAATCGTCCGCAGTTTCGGCTCGGCGGTCTTCGCCACCTCGATGATCTTCGCCAGTTCGACCGGTTCCAGGGCGTCGGGCAGGCACATGTCCGTAACGGCCGACAGGCCGAGCACGCGCAGGCCGGCGTGGACCGCGACCAGCACTTCGGGGACGGTCGACATGCCGACGACGTCGGCGCCGATCAGCTTCAGGAAGCGGTACTCGGCGCGGGTTTCCAGGTTCGGGCCGGCCACCGCCACGTAGACGCCCTTCTGCGTGCGGAACTGGTGCTTCAGGCCGACTTCCAGGGCGGCGTCGATCAGCTTGGCGTCGTAGGGGTGGCACATGTCCGGGAAGCGGGGGCCGAGGACGTCGGCATTCTTGCCGATGAGCGGGTTGCCGCCCATCAGATTGATGTGGTCTTCGATGACCATGATGTCGCCGGTCGAATACTGCGGATTGAGGCCGCCGCAGGCGTTCGAGACGATGAGGGTGTCGCAACCGAGGGCCTTCATCACGCGGACGGGGAAGGTCACGTCCTGCATGGAGTAGCCTTCGTAGAAGTGGAAGCGGCCTTCCATCGCGACGACCGTCGCCCCCGCCAACGTGCCGCAGACGAGCTGGCCGGCGTGGCTTTGCACCGTCGACTGCGGGAAGTGCGGAATCTTCTCGTACGGAATGGTGACGTCGGCCGTGATCTCTTCGGCGAAGCCGCCCAACCCCGTGCCCAGGATGATGCCGATCTTGGGCTTTTTCGGCCACAGTGCGTTGATGGCGTCGCGGGCGGCGTCGATCTTCGGCAACAGGTCGTGCATGGCGTCTCCGGCGTGGAATCTAAGATCG
>JBOFFD010000873.1:0-4124 GCA_051648425.1 Planctomycetia bacterium | reverse complement strand
CCCGCCGGGGTGGCGGGGCTGCCGCCGGTGCCGAAGCTGTTGGTGTAGGCCGTCGCGGTGACGCCGGTCGCCCCGGTGATGTTGCCGTCGGTGTTGGTGCCGGGGGGCGCCATCATCATGTTGAGGTTGCCGTCGATGGGCGAGCCGTCGTTCGGGTTGAGGCGGAAGTTGAGGCCCGTGCCGGTGACGACGCGAATGCGGTCGACGGTGGGATTGAAGTCGAAGCCGTAGCCGGCGGTGGCGGCGGGCAGGTCGACCGCCGTCGCGCCGTCCATCTGGACGTAGGCGATGCTGCTGACGGCGCCGACGGCCGACAACGTGCCGAGTTGCGGGTCGACGAGGTACAGGGTGGCGGTGTTGGTGGCTTCGTTGACGGCGAGGCCGTACAGTTGGCCGGTGGACGGCCGGAAGTCGATGCCGACCAGCACTTCGCCGATGGCGACGCCGCCCATCATGCCGGGGGCGGGAATGGCGACGCTGGTGACGGTGCCCGGCGTGGCGGTGTTGAAGCGGAGCAGTTGGGTGGCGTCGGACGACAGCGACACCGCGGCGACGCCGCCGGCGACCGCTTCTTCCTGAAGGGCGAGGCCGTCCAACAGGCCGGGGTCGAGCGGTCCGACCAGCGTCGCGGCGCCGGTCGCCAGGTTGATGCTGTACAGGTTGGTCGCGCCGCCGACGGTAAGGGCGGCGAAGCCCGAACCGGGCGCTCCCATGTTAGACGCGGGCGCGTTGACGCCGACGGGGATGTCGAAGCCGGCGACTTCCGTGAAGTCGAGCGGCGCGCCGCCCAAGGTGACCACCAACGGCAGCGTCTGCGCGCCGGAGTTCGGGGGGTTCTGAATGAACAGCGAATTCGTCATCGCGTCGAGCGTGTACTGGGTAGTGATGCCGCCGTTGTTCGGCACGTTGTTCGTGTACGCGGTGCCTTCGACGGTGGTGGTGCCGCCGCTTACGGCGCCGTCCATATTGACGCCGGCCGGCGCCATCATCATGTTGAGGTTGCCGTCGATGATCCCCCCGGTGTTGGGGTTCATGCGGAAGTTCTGGCCGTTGCTGGTGACGATGCGCAGGCGGTCGACGGCCGGGTTGATGTCGACGCCGAACCGGGTGTTGGCGTCAACGCCGACGCGGACCGCGGTCATGCCGTCGGCGGCGACGAAGCCGTTCATGCCGGGGACGATGTCGGCGCCGATGGCGGTGGCGACGCCGGTCTTGACACTGATGTTGTAAAGACGGATGGAGCCGTCGGTTCCGTCGTAGCCAAGGCCGTAAAGTTGGCCGTTCTGCGGGCGGAAGTCGATGCCGACCAGGTTGTCGCCCATCGCCAGGCCGGTGATCGCCAGCGGCGCCGAGGCGGCACCCGGGTTGGCGGTGTCGAAGGAAACCAGGGCGTTGTCGTCGAGGGTGAACGCGGTGGCGGGGACGCAGCGGTCTTCGAGCGTCTGGACCTGACCGCGGAAGCCGCCGGCGGCGCCGCTGCGGGGGGTCTTCGTCTTGCGGCTCTTCGCGTCGTTGCCGTTCGCTTCGCCGTTGTTGGAAAACAGTCCCATGGAATCGAACCTCGCCAAAAAGTGTGTTGCGTTTCGACGCTGACAGTATGTGCGCAGAGTCCCCAGACCATCCAGACGTATATTGCCTAGATTATCCAGACTCGGAATTCAAGAATCGCACACAAAGAAAATCGTCGGAGCCAAGGGAGCCGCCAAAAAGGCCGCCGTCCCACCGACGAACACCTCCGAATTGCCGTTTCTGCGTTCCTTCGCGCCGAAGGGAATGATCGCGTGGGTGAGCGATCGACCCGACAGCAGTGTAACAAATGTTTTCGACGCAAGTGGAAAAACCCGCAACTTCCTCGGAATTCTTCAAAATTCCTGCCGACCTTGCCGGCGCCGAGCGTCGTCTCCGGAGAAGCGTACGTCGCAAAGTCGGCGGGCGCCGCGAGCGGTCTAGAAATGGCGGTCCCACCGGCCCGTTCCGCCTAATTGGAAGGCGATCTCGGATCGAGTGACGGCCGGTCGACTGTGACGATCGGTTGACGCCGGGCCGACGTCAACGGCGCGGGTCGGCCGGCGGCAGGAGCCGGCGGTGCAGCAATTCCAGCGGATGCACCGCCCGCCGGCCGGCCAGGTCGGCGAGCTGCCGGCGGCACGAGAACCCCGGCGCCGCCACTTCCGCGTTCGGTTCCGCCGCCACCGCCGGCAGCAACCGTTGCCGCGCCGCCGCCGTGCTGACGTCATAGTGACGCTTCTCGTACCCGAACGAGCCGGCCATGCCGCAGCAGCCGGCGTCGAGCACCACCGGCGCCGACCCGCCTAGTTCCGTCAGCGCCCGCACCGTCCCCTGCAGTCGGTCGGCCGCTTTTTGGTGACAGTGTCCGTGCAGCAGCACCCGCCGGTCCGTTCCGTCGCCCGCCGTCGGC
Source organism: Planctomycetia bacterium (assembly GCA_051648425.1). GTDB lineage: Bacteria > Planctomycetota > Planctomycetia > Kolteriales > Kolteriaceae > JBOFFD01. Next base: position 1,705 of record JBOFFD010000873.1, on the reverse strand, counting down.
TTAGGTAGATCGGTGCGGCCCGCGGCGGCTCGCTCCGCCAGCCAGGCGTCGGTTAGGTGGGCCGACCGCGCCGTCCGTTCCGCCAGCTCGAAGACGTCCGCCGGCGCCAGGTCGACCCATTCGTCGACGAGGCTGAGCAGGCAGCTCGGTTCGATCCCCAGAACGGGCAGGCCGTCGTCGACGTAACGCGACAACCGCAACAGGTTCTCGCGCACCAGCCGCCGCGCTTCGTCCAAGAATCCCTTCGACAGCAGCACCCGCCCGCAGCAGAAATCCGCCAGATGCACCTCGTAGCCGGCGGCTTCCAGCAGTTCGACCGCCGCCGCCCCCAACTGCGGTTCGTGGTAGTTGGTGAAGCAGTCGGCCAGCAGCACGACGGAGCCGTGCGGCCGGCGGAGTTCGTCGCGGTCGCGCCGCCGCCGCGCCGCCCGCCGACTCTGCGCCGCCCGCTGTGCGAACCAGCGCGACAGCGTCTGGCGGTGGTAGCGCGGCAACGGCCGGCGGTAGTCCAACCCCAGGAAACGGTCCAACGCCCAACGCACCGGCGGCGACCCCAGCACCCAATTCGACATCGGCGCCCACCGCGACGCCCGTCGGGCCAGCGCCGGCGTGTCGGCGATCATGCGGTCGAACAGCGGCACGACGCCCCGCCGCCGCCGTTGGTGCAGGAACTCGCTCTTCAGTTTGGCGATATCGACCCCGCTGGGGCATTCCGTCTGGCACGCCTTGCACCCCAGACACAGATCGAGCGAATCGGCCAGCGCCCGGCTGGCCCAGGGGTCGCCCGGCGGGGCGTCAAGTCGGCCTTCCAGCGCCTCGCGCAACAGGTGCGCCCGGCCGCGCGGGCTGTGTTCCTCGGCGCCGGTCACCTGGTAGCTGGGGCACATCACGCCGGTGCGCCGCCGTTGGCACAAGCCGTTGCCGTTGCACCCCTCGACGATCGCCAACGGACTTCCTTCGCGGCGATAGGCGAAACCGGTGGGCGGAGCGGCGACGGCCGGCCGGGCCGGTTGCAGGTTTTCCGTGATCGGCGGGCCGTCGACGATTTTGCCGGGGTTCATCAGGCCGTCGGGGTCGAACGCCCGCTTCACCGTCACGAACGCCCCGTACACCGTCGGCCCGAACAACTGCGGATTGAACGCGCTGCGGCACAAGCCGTCGCCGTGCTCGCCGCTCATCGACCCGCCGAACTCCAGCACCAAGGCGGCGACCTCTTGGGCGATCGACGCCATGTCGCGCGTCCCCTCGGCCGTGCGCAAGTCCAGCAGCGGCCGAACGTGCAGACACCCGACGCTGGCGTGGCCGTAAAACGAGCCGCCGGTGCGATGCCGCTTCAGGATTTCCTGGAACCGCGCGACGAACTCGACCAGCCGGCCGGGGTCGACCGCCGCGTCTTCGACGAACGACACCGGCTTGCGGCCGCCCGGGATGCTCATCAGCAGCGGCTGCACCGTCTTTCGCACGCTCCAGACGTGTTCGCACCGTTTCGGATCGAGCACCACCAACACCGGTTTCGCGGCGTAGACGGCTTGGCATCGTTGCAGGTCGGCCGCCTTCCGCGCCACGTCGTCGGCCGATTCCCCCTGGTATTCGACGAGCAGCAGCGCCCGCGGCCGGCCTTCCACGAAGTCGATCCGTTGGCGGTACTGCGGATGCCGTCGCGCCAAATCGAGAATCAATTCGTCGATCAATTCCACCGCCGACG
>JBOFFD010000872.1:0-6990 GCA_051648425.1 Planctomycetia bacterium | reverse complement strand
TAGGTGGGGGTGCCGAACGTCTTGGCGATGTCGGGAATCGGCACGCCGCCGATCTCGGTACGGTACATCAAGCGGATCCTGTGGTTTAGCAGTAGGTCATCGGGCGAAGGGGGAGACGGGCCGGACCGTCTTGCAGCGCGCCTGGTCGACGCAGTGCAGGTTCACCGGGTTGAACACGGCTTCGCCCACGAGCGCCCGGCGGACCTCGGCCGCGGCCTTGGTCCGCATCTCCTGATACCCTTCCACGGAATAATACGCGGTGTGCGGTGAAAGCACCACCCGCGGATGGCGCCGGAGGGCGTCGCTCGTCGGCGGTTCCTGTTCCAGCACGTCCAAACCGGCGTAGGCGACCCGGCCGTCCTCAAGCGCCGCGAGCAGGGCGGCGGTGTCGATGCAGCCGCCGCGGGCCGTGTTGACGACGTACGCGCCGCGCGGCAGCAGCGACAAGGTGGCGTTGTTCAAAAGGTGCCGGGTGGCCGAGGTCAACGGCGTGTGCAGGCTGCAAAACTCGGCTTCGGCGAGAAGGTCTTCCAGGCGGTGCCGCCGTTCCACCCCCAGCCCTTTTTCGTACCCCTGCGGCTGGAACGGATCGTAGAAGACGACCCGCATCCCCAGCGCCTTGCCGCGCAGCGCCATCGCCGTGCCGATCCGGCCGCAGCCGACCAGGCCGAGCGTCTTGTCGCGCAGTCGAGGCGTGCCGAACGCCCACGACGGATCCCACCCGCCCGCCGCGATGCCGTTGTGGGCGGCGATCAGCCGGCGGGCGGCCGCCAAGAGCAGCATCAGGGCGTGGTCGGCGACGTCTTCGGTGCCGTAGTCGGGGACGTTGCAGACGACGATGCCGCGGGCGCCGGCGGCCGCCAGGTCGATGTTGTCGAACCCGACCCCCGCCCGCACGATGAGCCGGCAGTTGGTCAGTCGGTCGATGGTGGCGGCGGTGACGCGGACGTCGTGGTAGACGATGAGGGCGTCGGCCGCCTCCACCCGCCCGACGAGCTGCGGTTCAAGGGTCGCCTGAATCAAATCGACGCTGGCGACGTCCTTTAGCACCGCGTCTTCCAACGACGATTCCGTGAGGTAGTCGGTGACTGAAACGCGGTACGGTGCGGACACGATGACGGCTCCGGCGGTGCGAGTTGTCGAAGTGAAGGAATCCGGCTTCCAGCGAAGATAGGATTTCGCGGGGCCGTCGTGCAGACGCTCGTTTTTGATAGCCGCCGCTTTCCGCAGCGGCGCGTCCGACTTTTTCCGGATGGCGACGACCGAAGAACGAAGACGCTTTGGCTTGGGCCGTTGATTCGCCGACTTTCAGCGGCACACCCAGACCGGCAAGACTTCCGTTGGTCTTTCGCGGCGCGGCGGATACGAAACCGAAGTTCCGCGCCCGCTTCCGGCTTCGACGAAAACCACGGGAACCACACACGCATGAGCGCCGCCGTTCACGACGCGACCCGTCCGCCGTTCGACGATCTTCTGGTCCAGTTGGCCGACTACGCGGTCGACGGCGGCGGCTTCGGGGCCGAGGCGTACGCCGCCGCCCGCTGGTGCCTGCTCGACAGCCTGGGCTGCGCCCTGCTGGCATTGCGTTACCCGGAATGCACCAAGCTGCTGGGGCCGATCGTGCCGGGGGCGGCGCTGTCGGGCGGGGCGCGGGTGCCGGGGACGTCGTACGAACTCGACCCGGTGCAGGGGGCGTTCAACATCGGGACGGCGATCCGCTGGCTCGATTTCAACGACACCTGGCTGGCGGCGGAATGGGGCCACCCATCCGACAACCTCGGCGCGATTCTGGCCGTCGCGGATTGGCGGTCGCGTCAACGGCGGGCGGAAGGCCGGGCGCCGCTGACGATGCGTGACGTGCTGACGGCCGCAATCAAGGCCCACGAAATCCAGGGCGTGTTGGCGCTCGACCACGCCTTCAACCGCGTCGGCCTCGACCACGTGCTGCTGGTGCGGGTCGCGTCGACGGCGGTGGCGACGGCCCTGGCCGGCGGTTCAAAGAGCGACGTACAGAACGCGCTTTCGCATGCGTGGCTCGACGGCGGAGCGCTGCGCACGTATCGGCACGCGCCGAACGCCGGGTCGCGGAAGTCGTGGGCCGCCGGCGACGCCGCCGCCCGCGCCGTTCGGCACGCCTTGATCGCCCTCACCGGCGAAATGGGCTACCCCTCGGCTCTCACCGCCCCCCACTGGGGCTTCCAAGACGTGCTCTTCGGCGGCAAGCCGATCCGCCTCTCCCGGCCGCTGGCCGACTACGTCATGACCAACGTTTTGTTTAAGATCTCGTTCCCGGCCGAGTTCCACGCTCAGACCGCGGTCGAGGCCGCCGTTCGGCTGCACCCGCTGGTCGCCGCCCGCGGCGAAGGCGCCGTCGCGAAGGTGGTGATCGAAACCCACGAATCGGCGATGCGCATCATCAACAAGACCGGCCCGCTGGCGAACCCCGCCGACCGCGACCACTGCCTGCAATACATGACGGCGGTCGGTTTGCTGAAGGGCGGTTTGACGGCCGACGACTACGAAGACGCGGCGGCCGCCGACCCGCGCATCGACGCCCTGCGGTCTAAGATGGTCGTCAGTGAAGTGCCGGCCTACACCCGCGACTACCTCGACCCGGACAAGCGGTCGATCGCCAACGCGCTGACGCTGCACTTCACGGACGGAACGGCCTCGGAGCGGGTGGAAGTCGAATACCCCATCGGCCACCACCGGCGTCGCACCGAGGGCGTCCCGTTGCTGGTCGCCAAAGCCGGGGAAAACCTAGCCACCCGCCTGCCGCCGCGGCGTCAAGCCGAAATCATGACCCTCTTCACCAACGCCGCCCGCCTCGACGAAACCCCCGTGCCGGAGTTCATGGACCTGTTCGTCGTTTGACGGCGGTTGACGCCGTCGAGCGGCAAGACTCGGCGTCCCATGTCGCTGGCGGAGCGCGTCGCGCCGTGGTATCATTCGCAGGGACCATGGGAGGACGCGCGATGAACGGGTCGATGCGGGAACTAGGAATCGACCGCCTGACGCGGGAGCAGCGGATCGCGCTGGCGTTGGAAATCTGGGAAAGCCTCGGCGACGACCGGCCGACGGGTCTCCGCGCGGACCAACGGGCCGAGTTGGCCCGACGGGATGCGGAACTGGACGCGGAACCCGGAAAGGCGCTGACCTGGGACCAGATACGGGCGTCCGTGGAAAGTCGTCGGTGAGCCTGCCGCTCGAGTTCCACCCCGACGTTCAAGTGGAGACGGACGCCGCTTATAGCTGGTACGAGCGGCAACGGACGGGCTTGGGCGCCGAGTTTCTCGACGCCGTCGAACGGGTTTTGGCCGAGATCGCCGCCAACCCGAGCCGCCGCGGATTCGCCGAGGGGGACGTTCGAGCGGGATCGCCGGCCCGGTTCCCTTATGCGGTCTACTACCGGGTGCTCGACGACCGCATCCGCGTTCTGGCCGTCTTCCATACGGCCCGCGATCCGTCCGCATGGCATTCGCGTTCCTGACGTCCAATTCGGCGAGCATCAACTGAAACGGGGGCCAAACCGGCCGCTCCACCAGGTTCGGCGGCGGAGGGGAGCTGCTCAATGTCGTACACTGTGCCGGCGTCGGAAGTTATCGACTATCCGCCGGAGGCTATGTCTTCCTTCCCGGTTTACTCGTTCGAGTGGATCGACAATCTCCACTTCGTCATGCCGCCGGACCGGTTACTCCCAGACCCTGCCCTCCACGTTGAGGCCGCACGGGCGGCGTCGGAGACATAGGATTACTCTGGCTGCCGCCCTTCGTGTTTCCGACGTACTCGCAACCTTGGGTCGGCGTTGCGTTGTGGCACGTCAAGCAATTCGAGGATGGAACGTCGTGGCTGCTGTCGCCGGTGGATTTGCCGTTTGAAGGGTTCGTGCGTTGGCTCGGCTGACTCAATGCCGAGCCGGACGGGCGGTATTGGACGTCGACTTCCTCGACGCCGGCGAGCGAATGAACAGGGTCGTTCGGCGGCGGAGAACAGGCCCGAGGTCACATTGAGGGCGACCCCTATGAAAAGCCAACGCAATCAGGATGAACGTTTTGCGAAAATGACGTTCTCGTCCGTGTATCCACACTATGTTGCAAAGGTCGAGAAGAAGGGCCGCACCAAAGAAGAGTTGCATCAAGTCATCGAGTGGCTGACCGGCTACGGTGAAAGCGATCTGGAAAGACTCATTGCCGAGAAGGCGACGTTTGAACGGTTCTTTCACGGCGCGACGTTGAACCCGAAGGCATACCTCATCACCGGCGTGATTTGCGGCCATCGGGTGGAAGAGATTGAAAATCCGTTGACGCGACAGGCTCGGTACATGGACAAGCTGGTGGATGAATTGGCGAAAGGGCGGCCGATGGCGAAGATACTGCGGACCGGATGAATTCAGACGGCCCTTGGGAAGCGCGGAGTGCAACGGTAGGTTGACTGAACGGCCGGCGGTCATCAAATACAAAACGGTCTACCAGTGAATCAATAGGCGCTGCGCCTGGCCCGGCCCGCCTGTCGGCCTTCCCGGATTCGTATCTTACAGGTGCGGGCCGGGCGGTTGAGCCGGGTCGTTCGGCGGAGACCCTCGGAGGCGTGGAGCGGTGGTACAGTCGATCGCCTTGGTGTCGCTGGTCGTGCGGGATTACGACGAGGCGATCGCGTACTTCACCGGCAGCCTTGGGTTCGCTCTGGCTGAGGACGCGCCGTTGGCGGGCGGCAAGCGGTGGGTGCGGGTCGCGCCGCCAGGGGGCATGGGGGCGTCGCTGCTCTTGGCCCAAGCGGCCACTCCCGAGCAAGCCGCACGGGTCGGCGACCAGGCCGGCGGGCGGGTGTTCCTGTTCCTCCGCACCGACGACTTCCAGCGGGACTACCGGGCGTTCCGGGCGGCGGGGGTGCGGTTCGCCGAGGAGCCGCGGGACGAACCCTACGGCACCGTCGCGGTGTTCCTCGACCTCTACGGCAACCGCTGGGATCTCATCCAGCCAAGGCCCGCCGGGTCGGACGGTGCACTTGACCCGGCGGCACATGGCGGTGAGCCGGGCCGGTGAGCCGGGCCGTTCGGCGTCGTTCGGAAAGGGTGCCGATGGTCGTGCGGGTGCGGGTGATGGCGTGTCTTTGACCCCATCGCGTCCGGCCGGTGCGGGACGGCGGCGGAGAACCCGGCCGAGGACGCTGTCTCGGTACTGGGGTGGTTTTTCCGTCGCACGTCTGGAATCGGCCGCCGGTTCCCCTTATCCTGATGGCGAGTCACGCGGAGGACCGCCGTCGGCGGCGTCGACGTCCGACGCACCACGGGCGACGCCTACCGACGGCCAGCGGGAAGCAGCAACCTTGCTCATCGACGGCTCACACCGCGGTTGGATCGTCTTGACCAGCGCTATCGCGGTCGCGGCGTCCGTCGTCTATTTCCTGGCCGACCGCGCCACCCCCGGCGGCCTCACCGGCGGCGCCGTCGTCGGCCTGATCTACGGCATCATCGGCTCCGCGCTGATGATCCTCGTCGGCCTCCTCTCGGCCTTCCGCAAGGCCCCCGGCTGGTGGTGGCTCGGCCCCCGCCGCTTCTGGATGAAGGCCCACATCTGGCTCGGCCTTTTAAGCGCCGTCTTTCTGCTGTGCCACGCCCGCTTCCGCTGGGGCGGCCCGCTGGAAATCGCGCTGTGGGCGGTCTACGCCGCCGTCATCGTCACCGGCATCTACGGCCTGCTCTTACAGCAGATGCTGCCGCGCATGCTGACCTCGCGCATTCCCTGCGAGGCGCCGTACGAACAGATTCCGACCATCTGCGGCGGGCTGCGGTCCAGGGCCGAGGCCCTCTTTCAGAAGGTCTGCATCGCCGTCACGCCCGCGACTTCGAACGACATGACCATGACCGTCGGCTTCACCACCCAGCCGATGGACATCAACCGCATGCAGTTCGAGCAGTTCTTCGAACAGCACGTTCGGCCGTTCCTCAGCGAGCCGCCGCGCCGCAAGCACACGCTTCTGGACCCGTTGCGCGGCGAGGCGATGTTCGTCATCGTGAAGTCGCTGCCGGGGCTGGCGCACGTGAAGGAAGACGTCGAGCAGCTCGAGGCGCTCTGCAGGGAGCGCCGACTGCTCGCCGACCAAGAGCGCATTTACCACTGGCTGCACGGATGGCTGCTGTTGCACATTCCGTTGTCGGCGCTGCTGTTGGTGTTGGGCGTGGCGCACGCCGTCATGTCGCTGTACTACTGACCCCGCCCGCCGAGGACGGCGCCGTCATGCGGACGGCGCCCGGCCGATCGTCGCGCCGCCGATCGTCTATCAGGAAGCCGAAGCCATGCCGTCGGAAATGCGAAGCCCAAAGACGCTTAATGCGTGGATCGAACTCGACTACGTGCAGCGCCGCCGCGCCATTAAGACGTGGCGGCTGCGGTTGTCGCTGCTGCTGATGCTGCTCGCGACGGTCGGCTTGGCCGGCTACAGCGTGCTGCCCTCCGGCCGGTTTCTGTACCAGGCGGGGCCGGTCACCGTCAACCACCAGATGTTCAACCAAGACTGCGAGCAGTGCCACGACGCGTCGTTCCAGACGGCGCAGCGGCTGGTCGACCCGACGAAGTGGTCGACTGGCCTGCCGGCGACCTCCGACCAAGCCTGCAACAAATGCCACGAAGGGGCGCCCCACCACGAGCTGAACCCGAAGGCTCCGTTCGGCGATCCGTCGTGCGCCAGTTGCCACAAAGAGCATGGCAAGATGGAGTCGCTGGTGGCGGTGACGAACCAGTTCTGCACGAAGTGCCACGCCGACGTTAAGGCGTTCAGCGCCGCGGGCGAGAACTGCCGGTTCCTGAACGTCAGCTCGTTCGCCGGCGACCACCCCGAATTCGCGTTGTTCCGCGGCCCCGCCGGAACGCCGGCCGGTTCCGCCGTTCCGCCGCCGATCGACCCCGGCACGGTCCGCTTCAATCACAACGTCCACTTGGCGGAAGGCGGCGTGTTGACCATCGACCCCGCCACCGGCGGCTTCGCCAAGGA
>JBOFFD010000871.1:0-6629 GCA_051648425.1 Planctomycetia bacterium | reverse complement strand
AGCGTTCTTAAGATCCGCGCGTTCGTCTGCCCGTCCGACCCGTTCGTCGGAGGCAATTCGAGCTGGAACACCACCGGCAGCGTGTGGGAATCGAGCTACGCCGCGAACAACGGCTGGCCGCGGCAGTCGACCGGCGTCGGCGGCGAACGGACGGTGACGGCCGGCGCCTGGCCGAAACCGAACGGCATGCTCTCGGTCTTATACTCCGCGGAGATCGGCGTGGCGTCGACCTACTTCACCGGTTCGACCCAAGGCGACTTCACGACGATGGTGTCCGCGCGGTCGGTGCTCGACGGTATGACCAAGACCGCCTGTTACAGCGAGCGGTTGGTCGCCGAGTTCGGTTCCAGCCCCGTCGACGACCGGCTCAACCGCTACACGAATTCGACGTACACCGCGACGGAGCCGCTGGCCCAAATGGTGAACGTGTGCAACACGACGCCGATCAATCTTTTCAACTCGCAGATGGGCGGTTCGTGGCAGTTCGGCCTCTGGACCGTCGGCAACGCCTATCAACATTTGATGACGCCGAACCAGCGGCACTGCCTCTTCGGCAACGCGGCCGAGTTCCGCCACTCGATGAACACGGCCTTCACCGCCGGCAGCTACCATCCGGGCGGCTGCAACGTGGTGTTCGGCGACGGTTCGGTGGCATTCGTTTCGTCGTCGGTGGGGCAGGAAATTTGGTGGGCGTACGGATCGCGCGACGGCGAGGAAGCGGCGGTGGCGCCGTGATTCACCGTGAACATCGCCGCCGTTCGTCCTACCTCGGAAGGGCGGCCGGCTTTTTAGCGGCGCTGGGCGTCGCGGGGTGCGGGGGGCCGACGAACGCGCCGAAGCCGCCGCCGTTCGACCTCGTCGGCTCGAAGGCGATGCAGGACGTGGCGGCGAAGCAGGATGCGGAATACCAGGCGTTTCGCGCGAAGATCGTCAACAAGGGCGCGGCGGTTCCCGCTCCTCCGTCGGAAGTCGACCCGGTCACCGGCGAACCGACGGCGAAGTGAAATGCGGCATACTTGTAACCGTGGGGATGAAGAATTGATTTCGTCGTCGAGCGGCCTCCGGTCGTGGTTCGCCGTTGTCTTACTGTTCGTCGTGGGCGTGGAGGCGGGCGCCGGCGGCGTGCCGCGCGCGGAATGCTTCCCGCTCGAAACGCTGCCGGCGGAGTTGCGGCCGCGGGCGGAAAAGATTCTTCTGAGTCTGCTCGACGGCGAAGCGTTGTACACCGTCGTCGGCGGACTGAAGCCGGTCAGCGAATCGTTCGCGTCGACGGCCTTCAGCGTCGCCGAGCCGAACGTGGAGGAACTGGCGACGCTGCGGCGGATCTTACAGACATTCCGCTGCGGCGACGAATACTATGCCGACATGAACGTCTTCGCGCAGGCGTTCGGCGGCAAACGCCGGGGCGCCGCTTACATCGTCCATCGGCCGACGCTGCGTCGCGCGGTCGAAACCCATCCGAAGACGTTTCCCGGCTACGGCGTCACGCCGAATTCCCATCCCGCGGAAGTGATGGCGACGGTCGAACACGCGCCGCCGCCCGACCGCTGGCGGTTGTACGGCTACGTCTTCGGCTACCCGGACGTCGCCGTCGATTTTTTCGTTTCCGCCGGTTTGGATAAGACGGACGACGGCAAGATCGCGCCGCGGCGGTTTCTGAACATCCCGGTGTACAGTCGGCCGGACGGCCGGTTCGTCTACGCCGTCGCGCCCGACCACGTTGAAACAACCGACGACCGGTCGTTGCGGGCGCGGGCCGCCGGCGTGCTGGCCGAGTACCGCCGCCACCGGGCGTCTTACATCGGCCCCGGTAAGAAAGGGCCGGCCGAGCTGCTGCGCGACTGGTTCGACGACGGCCGCGGCTTCTGTTCCTCGGCGAACGCCCGCTGGGAAGTTCCGTCGGTCTACCCCGCCGGCGACCAGCGCGAAGGACTGCCGACCACCGCCGACGCGCTGCCGTCGTACTCGCCCGACCGTGACCACATTCTGAATCAAATCCACCGGTTGTTGTTCATCGCCGACCGCGTGCCGGCGGAAGTCGCCGGCGCGCTTCCTGAAGAACAGACTCTGCGTAAGAAGGAAGACGGTCCCTTCTATCAGAAGGGATGGTATTTTGAAAAGCGCGACGCCGAGCCGCGCGACCGCCGAATCTTCGGCGGCGACGTGCGGGTGTCGCCGGTTGAAACGCTCGAACCGTCCGATGCCGCCCGCTTGCGGGAGCTGCTGTCGGCCGTCGACGAGCGCGCGGAAGTCGAGGCGATGCGGGAACTGCATTCGCCGCTGCAACGCCTCATGTTTCAGTGGGATTTGGTGCAACTGTTCGACCGCTGGGAACGGACGAAGGCGGTCGACGACGCGACGCTGGCGAAACTGGCGGCGGCCGTCGCGGCGACGGCGTCGCCCCGGTCGACGCTTTTGCGACTGCCCGGCGGCTTGGAAAAGTGGGCCGCCGAGCGCCCAACCGACGGCCTCGACGCCGAGCGACCGTACGCCCCCGCCGAGTTGACGGCGGCGGCGGCCGGCGAAAGGAACCGCTGGGTCGAAGTCGACCGACGGTCGACCAAGTTGTTCCACGCGGGGAACTCGCTGCGGGCCGCGCGAGTGTTTTTGGCCGGCAAAGACCGCGCGGCGGCGGAAGCGCTGATCGCGGCGGCGGCCAAAGACGACCCGGCGTCGATCATTCCCCTCGGCCTGGAAACGGCGTTGTTGCTCACCCTGTGCGGCTTCGACGAGACGCTGAACCCCGTCGCCACGCCGGTGGTCGACGAGGTGCGGGTGCGGCGGCTGAACGGGCCGGTCGAACTGTCGGAATCGAATCCGACGATGTCGAAAGACGGCTGGAACCAGTGGATCTATTTCCGCAGCCGTCGGCCGCCGGGCGACGCCCTCGACCCGCTGTTCGGCGAATCGTTCCACGCGGTGGCGGGCGGCGCCCAGGGACTGTTTCTGGAATATGGGACCGCGAAACACACGACGTTCGCCGCCGAGTGCGCGTTGTGCCACCGGGCGACGAACGCCGACGGCCCGGCGCCGCAGGGGGTGCGGTCGCTCTCGAAGTTCGCCGCCCCAACAGTCGCCGACGGCCCCCAACGCCGCGCCGAACTAGCCGAGCGGGAACTGCAAGAGCTGGCCGAACGCCTCCGACGCCGCCTGCCGACGGCCCCGTAAGAAACCTGTCTTACACGCCGAAGCGTTCCGAAACGCTCCGAAACGTAGGGCGGACCTCCCGGTCCGCCCGTCTAAGTTCGTCGACCGCCGATACGAAGTAAGAATCGTCCCTGCTTCGACACGGGCGGACCGGGAGGTCCGCCCTATGGTTCGCCGTTGCCGCACCCACGCTCTTAACAACTCGCCGGATCGCTCTTACTCACCTTTCCTTCAACCATTCGGCGGCTTGGCGGGCGTAGTAGGTCAGGATTAGGTCGGCGCCGGCGCGGCGGATCGACAGCAGGCTTTCCAACACGGCGCGGCGTTCGTCGAGCCAGCCGTTGGCGGCCGCCGCCTTCAGCATCGCGTACTCGCCGCTCACTTGGTACGCCGCCACCGGCAGCGTGGTGGCGTCGCGCAATCGGCGAATGACGTCGAGGTACGGCCCCGCCGGCTTCACCATCACCAGGTCGGCGCCCTCGGCTTCGTCGAGGGCCAATTCGCGCAGCGCCTCGCGGGCGTTGGCCGGGTCCATCTGATACGTCTTCTTATCCCCGAAGCGCGGAGCCGATTCCAGCGCGTCGCGGAACGGACCGTAGAACGCGGAGGCGTATTTGGCGGTGTAAGAAAGAATAGAGACGTCGGCATGGCCGGCGGCGTCGAGCGCGCGGCGCAGCGCGCCGACCCGGCCGTCCATCATGTCGCTGGGGGCGACGACGTCGGCGCCGGCCGCCGCTTGCGTCAGCGCCTGCTTGCACAACACTTCCACCGTTTCGTCGTTCAGAATCCGGCCGTCCGGCCCGACGACGCCGTCGTGACCGTCGCTCGAATACGGGTCGAGGGCGACGTCGGTGACGATTTGCAGCGACGGGAATTCCCGTTTCAGTTCGCGGATGCGGCGCGGAATGAGGCCGTCGGGGTTGCGGGCTTCGTCGCCGGCCGGGGTTTTCAGACCGTCGGCGACGTTGGGGAACATCACCACCGCCCCGACGCCCGCCGCCACCGCCGCCCCCACTTCCGCCATCAGGCCGTCGAACCCAAGCCGCCGGCAGCCGGGCATCGACGCGATCGAAGCGTCGCCGGGCAGTTCGTGAATGAAGAGCGGATAGACGAACGAGTCGGCCGAGAGATGCGTTTCGCGGACGAAGCCGCGGACGACGGCGTTCTTCCGGTTTCGTCGCGGCCGTTGCGGAAGTTCGAGCATCGGCGGAAAATCTCCAAGGCGGGCGGACGGGCGGCGCGGGGCGACGGAACGGGTCGCTTGGAAAAAAATCGTCGCGCCGGGTTGCGGACGCCCCTACCAATACGGTATTCTTACATAGTGACCAGCACTCGTCGGCGCCGTCCCAAACAGAACAGGGAAGGCGCCAACCCCGCCGGCGATGCAAGCCAGACCACCCCCGACGCCGTCGCTACCTGGCGGCCGCACGTCGTTCACCGAGGCCGACCGACCATGAAACCAACGTCGACCATCGTCCTCGTTTTGTTGTCGGCTCCGCTTACCGTTTCGTCGGCCGTCGCCCAAGACCTCACGCACGTTCTGCCGGTCGGACTGACGCGCGGCGGCACTACCCGCGTGCAGACGTTCGGTCCCGCCGCCGCCACGGCGACCACGCTTTGGCTGTCCTTGCCCGCGGTCGTCGCCAAACCGGCCGACCCGCCTCCGCCGTCCCCCAAGCCATCCGCCGGCGCGTTCGACGTCTTGGTGCCGAACGACGTCCCCCTCGGTTTGTACGCCGTCCGCGCCGTCGGGCACGACGTCTCCGACGCCCGGCTCGTCGTCGTCGACGACCTGCCCACCCTCGTGGAAGCAGCCGGCAACAACACGTTCGAGACCGCGCAGCCGCTCTCGCTGCCGACCGCGGTCGACGGCGTCGCCGTCGCCGAGCAAACCGACTACTTCGCCGTCGACGTCGCCGCCGGACAGCGTCTGGCCGTCGAAATCTTCGGAGCCCGTCTTGGGACCGATCTCGACCCGATGGTTCGCCTTTGGACCAAGGACAAGAAGCCGGTCGTTGAGTTCGACAACAGCGAAGGGCTGTCGTTCGACGGCCGATTCGAGCATGTCTTCGCGACGGCCGGCCGGTACATCGTCGAAGTGCGCGACACCCGCTTCCTGGGCGGGGCGAACTGGGTCTACCACCTGCGGCTCGGCGACTTCCCCACCGGCCGGGTTTCGTACCCCGCCGGCGGCCGCCGCGGTTCGACGGTCGCCGTCACGCTGCCGACCCAAACCGCCGCCACGTCGGCCGTGGCCGCCGCCGACCCCGCCAGCCTCGACGACATGCAAAGCGTGTCGGCCCGCGGCGCCAACGCCTCGGTCTGGACGCCGTTCGTCGTCGACGATCGGTCGCACACCCTCGAAATCGAACCGAACGACGAGGCCGCCACGTCGACGCCCGTCGTCCTGCCCGCCACGTTGCACGGCCGAATTCAAACCCCCGGCGACTCCGATTACTTTCAGTTCACGGCGAAGAAGGACAGCCAACTCAAGATCGTCGCGGACACCCGTCGGCTCGGCTCGCCCGCCGACGTTTTCCTCACGCTGGTGAATGAGACCGGCGGCGACATGGCGTACGCCGACGACGTCGGCTACGAGGAAGGAATCGTCCAAGCCAAGATACCGGCCGACGGAACGTATCGGCTGGCCGTGTTCGAGGCGAGCCGCCGCGGCGGACCGGATTTCGTCTACCGCGTCGAACTGGAGGCCGCTCCGTCGACGTTCGATCCAACCTCCGGCGTCGACCGCTTCGTCGTGCCGCAAGGGGGCGTCGCGCCGTTCGCCTTCTCCGTCGCCCGCCAGAACTTCGCCGGCCCGCTGACGTACGCCCTGCAACCGGTGGCGCCGTCGTCGTCGGGACCGAAAGCAGTGGTCGGCGGCTTGAAACTGCAAGGCGACGGCGCCGGCGGCGTGTTGACCCTCACCGCCGCCGCCGACGCGCCGCTGGGGTTGTCGACTGTCCGCATCGTCGCCGCGGGCGCAGTCGACGGCGCGAACATCGTCCGGTCGTTCGACGCCTCCGCCGTGCTTTCCGCGAAAATGAACAAGCTCCGCCAGCTTCCCCCCAACGCGGTCCGCGAGATTCCGGTTCTGGTCGTCGAACCGCCGGTCTTTTCACTGACGGCGAAACTGGCCGGCCCGCGCGTCGCCCGCTTCCTGAAGACAAACCTCGAAGCGTCCGTGGCCAAGGCGAAGTTCTTCGACGAAGAGGTGACGGTGGTGGTGGCGAACCTGCCGGCCAATGTGACGGTCGCCGCCAAACCAATTCCGAAAGGCCAGCAGACGGTGGCGTTGGAGATCGAATCGAAGCCGAATACGCCGGTCGGCGACTTCACACTGATAGTCTCCGGGAAGTCGACGCGCGGCGGCCGGCCGTTCCAACTGTTCGCGGCGGCGCTGCCGATTCAGATCGGGCCGGCGTTTTCATTGACCTTCGCCGCTTCGGAGGTCAAAATGAAACCGGGAACCAAAACTAAGATTA
>JBOFFD010000870.1:0-4441 GCA_051648425.1 Planctomycetia bacterium | reverse complement strand
GGCGGACCAACCCGGCTAAAAGGACGCGCCCTTCCATTCGACCCGCCGCCTGGATTCATCCAACGGAATTGAATCAACCGCTTCGCCTTGCACCGCGGTCGGCGGACGGTTATACGCGGGCCGGCTCGCCGACCGGCGGCCGACCAAGAACGACACTCGGCCCCGACCGGGCACCCCCTTTGCGAAGGGGACGGCAAGCCAAGAGGAACACGTATGAAGGGTCTGGTTGTCGCGGCGGGCTTGAGTCGACGGATGCAGGATTTGGACGCCGGCGCCAATAAGGTTCTGCTGAACCTGGGCGACGGCAAGACACTCCTCTCCAACTTATTCGACCAGTTCGACGCCGTCGGCGCCAGTCCGATCTACACCACCGCCGGCTACGACGGCGCCGCCGTCCGCGACGCCTGCCGCGACCGCTCGACGGTGCTCCTCAATCCGTTCTTCGAGCACTACGGCGTCTTGAGCAGCCTCTGGGCGGCCCGGCCGGAACTGTACGCCGCCCCCTTCCTGCTCTCGGTCGGCGACCACTACATCGAGCGCGAGGCGGTCGTCGAATTCTCGAAGAGCCAGCCGGAGGCGTCGATCCTCGTCCAGGTCGAACTGAAGAAGTGCGACGACGAAGACATGAAAGTCTTCATCAACCCCCGGCGCGAGCTGCTGACGTTGAGTAAGACGTGGCCGAAGAAAGAGGGGACCGCCATCGGTGAATTCACCGGAATGGTGCGGTTTTCCTCGGCCGGCAGCCGGCTTTTCTTCGACTCGCTGGCCAGCTTGACCTGGCAGGCGGGCGCCGGTCCGACGCTCTTCATCGCCGACGTGCTCATGGCCTGCCACAAGCGCGAAGCGCTGGCCTTCCACCTCTCCAGCGACCACCGCCGCATGGACGTCGACTTCCCCAGCGACTACGTGAAGGCCTGCGACCTGTACCGCACCCGCCCCAAACAAACGACCCCCGCCGCCGAAGAAGTCGACGCCGCTGCCCCCTATCTCGAACCGACCATGGCCCGCGCCGCGTAATGCGGCGGTCGATGGACGATTGGCAGGCAGTGTCTCCCTATCGTCGATCAAACTTTCGGGAAGACCGAAACGATGGCGTGGCTGATGTTTCTTGATGAAAGCGGGCACGACCACAAGCAAATGCCCTACGAAGTACGTGGCGGCGTTGCGTTGCTGGATTCTCAACTCTGGCCCTTCACTCGGGCGATGCAGCGGTTGGAACAGGAAGCGTTTGGATGTTCATTGTCTGAATTTCAGAAAGAATTGAAAGGTAGCACCCTTCTCGACAAGAAGCGTTTCAAGTTCGCAAACCAAGCGGCTCCGATGGACGCGGAGGAGCGACGGAAGCACAGCCGAGCGTTCCTGGCGAAGGGCCTGCAAAAGGCGATTCCGTCCAGCAGTGAGTTTTGCGGGTACGGCCAAGCGTGTATCGAGATGGCGCGGGGGATGTTTCAACTTCTATCCGAACACAAGGCGGTGTTGTTCGCCAGCATGATCCCTCGGGGCGTGGGCAAGTCCTCCGACGGAACTTCCGAAGAGTTCCTCCGCAAAGACCAAGTCTTCTTGTTGGAAAGATACTTCTACCACTTAGAGCGGGAAAAGCAGAACGGCTTGTTGGTAATGGATACGGTCGAAAAGAACGCGGATAAGAAGTTCGTCCGAAGGATGGAAGCGTATTTCGTTAAGACGAGTGCGGGCCGTTTCCGAACACAGTGGATCGTGCCCACTCCCTTCTTCGTATCGTCGGACATGGCTTACCCGGTTCAAGCAGCGGATTTGTGCATCTACTGCGTCAACTGGTCATTCCGACTTCCCGCGCTGGGTATGACAGAACCGGTCCGGGAAGAAATTCGGACAGAGTTCTTGGAATGGTTGCGACTACTTCAGTTTCGCGGCGATGGCCAACGGGATGGACGCAGCTTCGAGACTTGGGGCATCTGCTACGTCCCGAACCCTTGCGGTCCAGGAAAAGAAGTGGGCGCATAAAAAAAGAGACAACGCTTTTGAAACCGCCCGAAGGCGACCCCTGGGCCGAGTCTCCATCAGTAGTATCGGTCGAAAGCACCGAGAAATCAAGGGGGAAATCCCAATTCCCCGACACAGTGTTTTCATACGATGCCCGGCGGAGTTTCGTCGGTCGGCGTAGGTCGGGTGCAATGGCGCAAGCGAAATTGGCGTTGGAGAGTGGTTTGGTGCTGATGGGCGGCGCTTTCGGCGCCCGCGGCGAGACGGCCGGCGAGGTCGTGTTCAACACCTCGATGACCGGCTACCAAGAGATCCTCACCGATCCGTCGTATTACGGCCAGATCGTCGTGATGACCTACCCGCAGATCGGCAATTACGGCGTCAACGAACTCGACGCCGAGTCCGACAAGCCGTATTTGCAAGGCTTCGTCATCCGCGAGCTGGCCCCCCGCGCCAGCAACTACCGCCAGACCGCCACCCTCGAAGACTACATGGCCAAGCACGGCAAGATCGGCGTGCAGGGGATAGACACCCGCACGCTGGTGCTACACCTGCGGCGCCAGGGGGCGATGCGCGGCATCCTTTCCACCGAAGACCTCGACGACGCCTCGCTGGTCGAGAAGGCGAAGAACAGCGTCGGCCTCGTCGGCCGCGACCTCGCCAAGATGGTCATGCCGGCAAAGGCCGTCCGGTGGGACGAATCGAACCCCGAGGAATGGCGTTTCCTCGACAAGGCGGCCAACGCCTTGGTCTCCACCCCCGCCGAGGCCGCCGCCCACGCCGCCGCGCCCCGGAAGCACGTCGTCGCCCTCGATTTCGGCATGAAGCGCAACATCGCCCGCTGCCTCGTCGAAGCCGGCTGCGACGTCACCATCGTCCCCGGCTCGACCCCCGCCGACGAAATCCTGGCCCGCAAGCCCGACGGCGTCTTCATCTCCAACGGTCCCGGCGACCCCGAACCGCTCGGCTACGCCGTCGCCACCCTGCGAAAGCTCATCGGCGAAACGCCCATCTTCGGCATCTGCCTGGGGCATCAATTGCTTGGTCAAGCCCTCGGCGGCAAGACGTTCAAACTCAAGTTCGGCCACCGCGGCGCCAACCAGCCGGTCATGAACCAACGCACCGGCCGGGTCGAAATCACCACCCAGAACCACGGGTTCGCGGTCGACGCCCGCACCCTGCCCGACGACGTCGAATCGACCCACGTCAATTTGAACGACGGCACCCTGGAAGGGTTGCAGCACAAGACGCTGCCGGTCTTTTCCGTGCAGTACCACCCCGAAGCCAGTTCCGGTCCGCACGACGCGGCCTACCTCTTCGGCGAATTCCTACAGCGGATGAACGGCCGCTGAACCTTCCTCCTCCAACTTCTTTTCTTTCCGCGCGCCCGCCGCGCGGTTTGGGAGTCGCGCGATGGCGTCGACCTGCGTCGTGGGTTTGCAATGGGGCGACGAAGCCAAGGGCAAGGTCGTCGACTTTCTGACCCTTCACCACGACATGGTGGTGCGTTTCAACGGCGGCTCGAACGCCGGCCACACCGTCGCCGTCGGCGACAAGGTGTACCGCCTGTCACTCGTGCCCTCCGGCATCGTCCATCCGTCGCTGGAATGCGTCATCGGCAACGGCGTCGTGCTGCACCCGCCCAGCCTTTTCCGCGAAGTGAAGGCGCTCGAAGACCAGGGCCTCGACGTCCGCGACCGACTGAAGATCAGCGACCGCGCCCACGTCATCCTGCCGTACCACCTGGAGTGGGAACGGCTGCTCGAGGAAGCCAAGGGCGGCGCCGAGTCGATCGGCACGACGCGCCGCGGCATCGGCCCCTGTTACGCCGACAAGATGCAGCGCATCCACGCCCTGCGCGTCGGCGACCTGTTCGACCCGGTCGCGCTACGGCAGCGGCTGGAGTCGATCGTTCCGCATAAGAACCAACTGCTGCGGGCGCTTTCGGCCGACGCCGTGCAGTTCGACGCCGCCACCGTCGCCGCCGAGTATTCCGACTACGCCGACCGCTTGAAGCCGTACGTCTGCGACGCCTTCTGGGTGTTGCAACGCGCGATGGCCGACGGCAAACGGATGCTCTTTGAAGCCGCCCAAGGAACGCTGCTCGACATCGACCACGGCAGCTTTCCGTACGTCACCAGCTCGAACAGCTCGGCCTGCGGCGTCGCCTCCGGCTGCGGCGTCTCCACCCGCCGGATCGACCGCATCGTCGGCGTCGCCAAGGCGTACACCACCCGCGTCGGCGGCGGCCCCTTCCCCACCGAACTGCTCGACGCCACCGGCGAAGCGATCCGCACCGTCGGTCGGGAGTTCGGCACCGTCACCGGCCGTCCGCGCCGCTGCGGCTGGTTCGACGCCGTCGCCGTCCGTTACACCGCGCTGCTCAATGGCGTCGACGCCGTCGCCGTCATGCTGCTCGACGTGCTGTCGCAGTTCGACGAAATCGCCTTCTGCGAGGCGTACGAGCTGGACGGCGAGC
>JBOFFD010000869.1:0-1847 GCA_051648425.1 Planctomycetia bacterium | reverse complement strand
GCCCGACGCCTCGCTCGACGAGATACGACGGGCGGCGCGCACCGCGGCGGCCGACGAATTCATCGACCGCCTGCCCGACGGCTACGACACGGTCGTCGGCGAATACGGCATGAACCTCTCCGGCGGTCAACGGCAGCGGCTGGCCTTGGCCCGCGCCATTCTGCTCGACCCGGCCGTCTTACTGTTGGACGACGCCACCGCCGCCATCGATCCGCAGACGGAACATGAGATCCTTCAAGCGATGGAGGCGGCGATGAAGGACCGCACCACGTTCATCATTGCGCACCGCCTGAGCACGCTGCGCCGGGCCGACTGGATCTTAGTCATGGAGGAAGGCCGAATCGTCCAGCAGGGAACCCACGACGACTTGATGCGCCGCGACGGCCATTACCGCCGATCGGCCGCCGTACAGGCGTCTTACACCGAAACCGACGCGGCGAACGATTCGAACGCGCCGGCGGGGGTCCGATCGTGAGCGCTGACCCGGCTCCGCGTCGCGGCTTTTTGGATCGGGAACTGCCCGGCTTGGGCAAGCCGCTGCGATTGCTGACGCACCACAAGCGCAACGACGACGACGTGGAGGAAAGCGAACGGCCGCTCGACTGGACGCTCATCCGGCGGATGTACCACTACACCAAACCGCATTCGTCGTTGTGCAACGCGCTGATGGTCACGGTCCTGCTGCGCTCGTTGCAATTGCCGCTTCTGACATGGGCGGCGGCGCTCGTCATCAAGGGGCCGATCGCGGGCGGCGACCTCGTGGGCGCGTATTGGGGCGTCTTCGGATTCTTCGCCCTCGCGTTGTCGACGCAGGTCGTCATGCACTACCGCCAACGGTACGCTCTGGAACTGGGCGAACGGGTGGTGTACGACCTGCGGCGCGACGTCTTCGCCCACCTTCAGACGCTGCCGATGTCTTTCTACCACCGGACGAAGCTCGGCCGAATCATCAGCCGATTTACGTCCGACGTGGAAAATGTAAGAGCCGGCGTGCAGGAAGTGTTCTTCGTCACGCTCGTGCAGATCGGGCAGATGGGCGTCGCGTCGTGCGTCATGCTCTGGGCCGACGCAGTGCTGTTCGGCATGATGCTGGGCCTCGCGACGGTGTTGTGGTTCATCAACCGCCACTTTCATCGAATCCTTAGTCGGCTTCATCGACAGGTGCAGGAAAGTTTCAGTCGGGTGACCGCCACATTGGCTGAATCGGTGAACGGCATTCGGGTGACGCAGGGGTTCGTAAGACAGGACGTCAACGCCGAACTGTTCGCGGATTTGGCGTACGACCACTCGCGCTACTCCTACCGAGTGGTGACGACGCAAGGGTTGTTCCTGCCGTTGCTCGATCTCAATAGCCAAGGTTTTCTGGCCGTGTTGCTGCTCGCCGGCGGCTACCGCGTCTTACAACCAGATTCCGGCGTCGACCTCGGCGATCTGGTCGCCTTCTGTTTCATGAGCGGGATGTTCTTCGCCCCCATCACCACGCTGGGCGGGCAGTACAACATGGCGCTGACGGCGATGGCCGGCGCCGAGCGCGTTTTTCGATTGTTGGACACCCCGCCCGACTGGAGCGATCCGTCCGACGCCGTCGAACTTCCGCGGCTGCAAGGGCACATTGAATTCCAGGGCGTCACGTTCGGTTACGCGGCCGAGCGGCCGGTGCTGCACGATCTGAATTTCGTCGTGGAACCAGGTTGGACCGTCGCGCTCGTGGGCCACACCGGCAGCGGGAAGAGTTCCATCGTCAACCTGGCGACGAAGTTCTATCTGCCGAACCAGGGAACGATCTTACTCGACGGCTTCGACGCCGCCCGCGCGTCGTCGGCGTCGTTGCGGCGGCAGATGGGGCT
>JBOFFD010000868.1:0-1520 GCA_051648425.1 Planctomycetia bacterium | reverse complement strand
TGAAGCGCCAGACGCCGCCGCCGAGGTCGACGCCGGCCGAGAACCGCGCCCCCGCCGGCACGCCGGCGGCTTCCACCGTCAGCACCGCGTCCGCCGGCGACCCCGCCCCCGGCTGCACGCCGATCGTCAGTGGAATGGGGGCGTCTTCCAATCCCGACACGGCGGCGACGGCCGACAGCGTCGGCGGCGTCAGCGTCAGCGTCGCCGGAGGCGGCACGACGACGTCGTCCACCGTCACCGTGAAGGTGGTTTCGTCGGTAAGAGCGCCGTCGGAAACCCGCACGGTGAAGGTGTAAGACCGCCCGCCCTGGTCGCCCGCCGGCGTCCAAGTGAAAAGCCCGGCCGACGTCAGCGACGCCCCCGCCGGCACGTCGCCGACGAGGCTGTAAGACAGCGCGTTCGCCGGCCGGTCGGCGTCGGTCGCCGTCACGGCGAACGTCAACGCTTGAAACTCGGCGATCGTTTTGGCGTCGATCGGGTCTAAGACCGGCGCGACGTTCACTTCGCCGACGGTCACGGTGATGGTTTCGACATCGGTCGTCGCGCCGTCCGAAACGACGACGTCGAAGATGTAAGAACCGGGGCCTTGGTCTTCGGTGGGCGTCCAGGTGAAGACGCCGGCGGGCGTGATCGACGCGCCGACCGGGGCGCCGACGAGGCTGAAGGTCAGCGTCTGCGGACCGCCGCCGACGAGGTCGGCGTCGGTCGCCGTCGCGGTGAAGGTCAGCGGCGCGAGTTCATCGACGCTTTGAGGTCCAATCGGGTCTAAGACCGGCGCGACGTTGACTTCGCCGACGGTGATCGTGATGGTGCGTTCGGCGAAGAGGGCGCCGTCGGAGACACGGAAGGTGACGATGGCGTCGCCGTCTTGGTTCTCGGCGGGCGTCCAGGTGAAGTCGCCGGTCGTGGGGTTCAGCGTCATGCCGGGCAGGAACCCGGCGGAAATGGAGTAGACGAGGGCGTCGCCGGAGTCGGGGTCGGCGCCTAAGAGGGTGAAGGCGAGCGGCGTCCCCTCGTTCACCGTACGGGCGCCGGGGTCGGCGAGCGTCGGCGGGCTGTCGTCGACGTACCGCTGAGCGTAGATGCCGGTGTTGGAGCCGTCTTGGCCGAAGCTGGTCCAAGCGACGACGAAGTCGCCGTCGGCGTCGATCGCCACGCTCGGCTGCCCTTGGAGGTTCGTGGTGAAGGTGTTGACGTGGAATTCGACGCCGGCGGGGCCGAAGGCCGGCACGGAGCGGTCTTCCAGAAGTTCGAGTTGGAGCCGGCGGCCGGCGGGACGATCGCCCGGGCGCGGGACGGAACGGCCGAAGGAACCGAAGAAACCGAAGAACGGAGGCGTCATGGCGAAGTTCTCGACGGAGAGGATCGGACCGGCCGGCGGCGTATTACGTCGGCAAATAACTTCATCAGAAAGATGCCATCAGCCTGTCAGCGGTGTCATGTGTACTGCACCTCCGGATGGTCGAAGTACGCGGCGACCTTCGCCGGAAGCCCGCGGAGGGCTTCCATGAATTCCTCCA
>JBOFFD010000867.1:0-3211 GCA_051648425.1 Planctomycetia bacterium | reverse complement strand
GCGACATCAAGCCGACGAACATCCTCATCGCGTCGTCGGGGGCCGTCAAATGGGTCGACTTCGGCCTCGCCGGCGTCGTCGAGGGCCAGGGCCAGAAACAGAACTTTTCCACCGAGCAGCGCACCGTCGACTACGCCGGCCTGGAAAAAGCCACCGGCGCCCCCATCGGCGACCCCCGCAGCGACATCTTCTTTCTCGGCACCGTCTTTTACCACATGCTTACCGGCTCGCCCGCCATGCCGGAAACCACCGACCGCAAGGCCCGGCTGTTGCGGACGCGCTTCGACCAAATCCGCAAGCTGTCGTCGTTCGCCGCCGTGCCGACCGACCTCGCCCGCGTCGTCGACAAGATGCTGTCGTTCCGCCTTGACGGCCGCTACCAGAACTACGACTCGCTGCGCGACGACTTGGCCGGCCTGAGCTACGACGCCGAGCCGCGGCTGCAACCGTCGGCCGACGGCGCGGTCGGGGGCGCTTCCGGCGGCGGCGCGGCGGCGGAGCCGGCGTTCAGCGTCGACGACCTCTTCGACCGGCCCCGACCGAAACCCGCCGCGACGCCGCGAAAGCCGGTGTTCGACCCGGCGTTGTTCGGCGCGGTCGACGAACCGGCCGACGCGCCGGTGGAAGTGTTGACGGACAACGCGGTCGACGAGGCGCCGCCGTCGACCGTCCACAAACCGACGGAGCCGACCGTGCCGCTCGACGCCGGCACGGCGGCGAAGGGCGAGACGCGCGTCGACGAACCGTCGCCGTTGGAAGCGACCAGCGGAAAGTCGGACGGCGCCCCGCGCGGCGCCGGTGTCGACCGCCGGCCCCGCGTGCTGGTGGTGCTGGCCGGCGAGAACACCCGCAAGGCGGTCCACGTGAAGCTGCACGCCCGCGGTTACAAAGTCGGCACGACCGGCGACGTGGCGCAGGCGGCCGCCGCCTGCCGAATCAAACGCATCGACGCCCTGGTGATCGACCTGGAAGCCACCGGCGAGAAAGGAGCCGTCGAGTTCGCCCTGCTGACCGCCGACCCGGCGAACGCCTGCCGCGCGGTCTTCCTGGCCGACGACGCCCACCTCTACTGGACCAAAGGACTACCCGCCGACCGCTGCATCGTCCTGCCGAAACCGGTGAAGTTCACCGCCGTCCTGGAAAGCCTGGCGAAACTGGGCCTGGTCCCACTGCCGCCGACGGAGTAGCGGTGGCTATGCAATTCATCGCAGTCCCCTCCGACAGGGCGATCACGGGGCGAATATCGAATCGCCATGCTTTTCGACATCGGATAAAAAGTGGTCGGCAAATCGCAACCGGCTGTTTTTGGCGCGACTGAGGAAGCCGACCGTGGCGCGTTTCGACAACGGAAGCAGAGGAAAACGTAGGAAATCCAAAAGCTGTTGGTGTTTCCATGCCTTCGGCCAAGAGGATCCCGAAATAGGACGAACGCCCGCCGAGTCGCCATAGGCTGACGTCGGCCAAGAGGCGTCGCGGTCAAGAGTGCCTCCGACGTTGCAGCGCGACTTCTTCGGACATGCTAGACGGCGTCCGATCCATGCGGCGACGCGGACACAAACCGCGTTTCCAACGAGTTGCCATCGGACGCCTCGGCGACGACAGACCTCTAGTGCCGGCTTCGTCCAGTCTACTGGGAACCCTTGGAGACGCTCGGCATCACGAATATCGATAGTGCCGATCGCACTTTTTGCCGGAATCCAGACTGCGGGAGGGGACGGAATACCAAGACTGGAACCGCCTTTCAGGGTTGGAACACAGTCAACACCCCAGCCAAGTCCCCTTGATCCTTCCGTCCAGTAGAAGCCGTAGCTTTCGCCAACGGAACAAGCCGGCGGTTCGACTTCGTCGTCGGCGAACAGAATATCGAGGGGGTTGTGGCTAAGACTCGCCATCAACACGACCCGCAGCCTTCGCTGTGGAAGCCCAAAGGCTCTTGCGTCGATAGTACGGTAGCACCATCGGTAGCCGAGCCTGGTCAACTCCGAAGAAATCAGCTTCATCGCTCGGCCGCGATCGAGACGCAACATAAAGGGGACGTTTTCGAGCAGAATCCACTCCGGTTGACGCGTTGCATTTTCGACGAGTCGAAACACTTCTCGGACAAGAGATGACTGTTCCCCGTCGATGCCTTGCGTACGCCCGCATTGACTGAGATCTTGGCATGGGAAACCGGCGGCGACCAGATCGCAATCGACGAGAGTCGCAATCCTACGCACGTCGCCGACCAGCGGAACGGAGGGAAATCGCTTGCGAAGAACGGCTTGGGCTGGTGGAGCAATCTCCGACAAAAGGACCGCTGAATGCCCGGAGCGGCTTAGCCCGAGTTCAAGCCCGCCGATTCCAGCGAACAAACCGGCGACGCGAAGCGGACCGGGCTTTTGAAGAGAGCCGCCGAACTCAAAAGCCACTTACTTATTCTCCAAACCCGGCCCTTGCCTGGATACATGTACCGTTGTATAGATTTTTCGTGGGCGGGCGGCTTTCTTTTTGAGGCGACATGATGGAAAATGAATCGGAGTCGTCCACGATCGATCCGTCGCGCCGGGAAGCTGCCGAGCGACAAATCCGAGGTATACAGAAGGAAATAAAGTTTGATACGAGGGATTTCCCGATCGAGACCATCGTAGGCCGATTCATCAAAGGAAATTTCTTCATCCCGCCTTATCAGCGAGAGTTCATCTGGTCGGAAGACGACCAGAGTCAATTCATTGAATCGGTCGTGATGGGCCTCCCAATACCGATGATGTTTCTTGCCGAAAACGATGACGGGCTGTTTGAAATCGTCGACGGCGCGCAGCGTATTCAGACGCTGGAAGCCTTCGTGAGCGGCGATTTGGCACTCACGAACTTAAAGACGATCGACAGCCTCAACGGCTTCAAGTTTCTCGACCTCTCCGAGACCCAAAGAAATAAACTGACGAGTCGCGCGCTTCGAATCGTCATTTTGGACCAAGAAACAGCCGAAGAGAATCGCCGTGACCTCTTTAATCGAATAAACAAATCGGGCCGCGGCCTTGTCGCAAGCGAGAGGCGGCGCGGAGCGTTGGAAGGCGAATTTCTAACCTTTTTAGAGATATTACGTCGGCAAATAACTTCATCAGAAAGATGCCATCAGCCTGTCAGCGGTGTCATGTGTACTGCACCTCCGGATGGTCGAAGTACGCGGCGACCTTCGCCGGAAGCCCGCGGAGGGCTTCCATGAATTCCTCCA
>JBOFFD010000866.1:0-1910 GCA_051648425.1 Planctomycetia bacterium | reverse complement strand
ACGAACGGCGTCTGGCCGATGCCGCCGGCGACGATAAGCAGGTGACGGCCGGCAACGGCGTCGAGCGTCGGGAACGTGTTCCCCAGCGGCCCCCACACCGCCACCTCGGCGCCCGCCGGCAGCCCGCTCAGGCAGCGGGTGCCGTTGCCTTGGACGAGGTAGACGACGTCGAACGATTCGGGCCGGCCGTCGGGGCCGTCGACCACGTCGTACAGCGCGAACGGGCGGGCCAACAGCGGATCGGTGCGACCGACGGCCCGCACCATGACGAACTGCCCGGGCCGCAGCCGTCGGGCCAGTTCGGGGTGCCGCACCCGCAGCCGGAAGGTGTCCCGCGCGAGCCGTTCCCGCCCCACGACTTCGCCCACGCCGGCCAACGGCGTCGCCCGGCCGAGTTCATCGCTCATCAACGGCGTCCTTCATCCAAAAGAAGCTCTTCCGCACGATCGGTCACGGTCGCGGCAAGCGGCGGGACGAGGCCCGGACTTCGCCCAGGTGCGTGTGGTTGGAACGGTCGGCCTGTACCAGTGGGTCGAGCGGCGGGAACCAACGGCGCACCAGCCAGACGACCCCGGCCGCCGCCCCCGCCAGCAGCACGACGCCGACCACCGGTTGATCGCTCCAGCGCAGCCACGCCACGCCGAACGACGCCAGCGCCGCCGGCCAGTAGAACTCGAAGCCCGCCCAGACGGTGGGGACGGCGGCGGCGGCCAGCACCGCCAACGCGGCGACCACCAGCAACGCCCGGTCGGGCGGCAGCGACAGTCCGTTTTCCAAGGAACCGCGTTCCCGCAGGCCGACCATGTCGCCGGCCGCCGCCACCCGGTAGTATTCGGTGCGGGCGGCGGCGGCGTGGACGAGGCTGGCCGTGAAATCGTCGCGCGGCGGCGGTCGACGGCGGCCGGCGTCGACTAAGTCCTGCGCCCGCGCTTTCGTCACCGCCTTGTTGAGCTGTTGCACGATCCGCACGAACCGAATGGTTTTCGCCGACGGCGCCCCGGCGTCGGTCGCGGCGACGGAATTCGCCGCGACGGGCGTCGCGCCGAGCAGCGTCGCCTCCGCCGAGTTCAAGACGGCGACGTCGGCGTCGGTGCTGGAAGGGTCGATGCGGATCGCTTCGCGGGCGCGCTCGACCGCCGCCGCCGCCGCCGCCAACCGTTCGACGACCGGCTCGGCGTCGGCCGCGCCGGCCGAGGCGTCGTCGCCCTGGCGCCGGCCCTCGGCCGACCAGGTTTCCAAGACGGCCGTCGTCTTCAGACGCTCGGCGTCCAACTCCCAGATCGACCAGTCGGCGCGGTGCAGACCGACGGCGTCGCCGTAGGTCCCCAGAAGGTGGCCGGGCAACCGCAGCCGCAGCAAGGTCGGGTGCGGTCCGACGGCGGCGGCGTCGTACCCGTCGACGGTCAACGTCGGCAGGCCCGCCTCGGCGCCGACGCGCCCCGCCCGGCGCCAGTGCAACGTCACTTCCTGCACCGCCGCCGAGCGGAAGAGCGGCCAGACGAGGCCGCCGTCGTCGCGGGCGGGGAAGGAGACCGGTCGACCGTCGATCGACAGGGCGACGACTTCGGCCGAGGCCGGCGGCGCGATCCGAAGGTTGGCGGCGGCGGCGCCTTCCAAGAGCCAGCGGGCGGCGCCGAACAACGAGCCGTCGGCGGCGACGAACAGATCGACGTCGCGGCGGCGGACCGTCACCGGCGAACCGTCGGGGCGGTTGGCGCCGGCGGTGAGTTACAGCGACCAGTCGGAACCGGTGGCGCGATCGGCGGTCGGCTCGAGGTCGCCGCCGGCGGGGGGGAACTCGGCGGGCCAGAGGTCGAAATCGGCCGGCGTCGGCTCGACCAGCAGCGCCTGCGCCGAGGCGACGCGCACCGTTCGCGTGGCGACGGCGGCGGTGGCGGCCCATTCGACGT
>JBOFFD010000865.1:0-1732 GCA_051648425.1 Planctomycetia bacterium | reverse complement strand
TCCAAGAGGTCTAAGACCCGACGGAACTGCATCGGCTGGGCCTTCGGCGGCAGGTACTCGCGGACGTGGTCGTCGAACAGCACCAGGCCGACGGCGTCGTTCTGCCGCAGCATGAGATAGGTAAGAGCGGCGGCCGCGTAGGCGCCGTAGGTCAGTTTGTCGATCGAACCGCTGCTTTTGAAGGTCATCGACTTCGAGCAGTCGAGCAGGATGTAAGCGCGGAGGTTGGTTTCGTCCTCGAAGAGTTTGACGTAGTATTTGTCGGCGCGAGCGACGATCTTCCAGTCTATGGCCGAGATTTGGTCGCCGGGGGTGTAGGCCCGATGGTCGAGGTATTCCACCGAGAAGCCGTGGTACGGGCTGCGGTGGCGGCCGGAGAGGAACCCTTCGACGACCTGGCGGGCGACGAGTTCCATGCCGCCGATGCGCGCCAGGCCGGCGGGGTCGAGGAACTTGTTCGACGGCGCGTCGGGCATGATGTTTCCTTAGAGCGTCGGCTGCACGAAAACCATTCCGCATTCACGTCGGGCCGGGAAAGCAAAACGTAGCCCTGAACTCTGGTCCGCCCGGAATCGGCGTGGGGATGAAATCCTTCTCTTTTCAAGCGAAACGGAAAAGGAATGTCGTCCCAGCGCCCCTTCTGGGCGGACCGGGGTTCCGCCCTACATTTTGGATCTTCCGTCCCGACGTCGAGGCCTGACTTCAGAAGTCGCCGCGCGAGTCGGTCGGGGTCCGCTCGACCTCCCAGCGCGGCAGCAGCAGGGCGGCCAACCGGGCGATGTTGCGGGCGTCGTCGACCGCGCGGTGATGCGTGCCGACAAGCGGCATGCCGACCGTTTGCAGCGCCTCGGCCATGCCGCACGGCTGTACGCCGTGATGCTTGGCGAACAGGTCTTTCAGGTTCAGATGCCGACCGAGCCAGTCGGGGGGCGTCAGACCGTGGCGCCGGCAGTCGAGTTCCAACTGCCGTTTGTCGAACGCCCCCCACGAGCAAAAGACGAACGGCCGACCGGCCGTCGCGCCGAACGCCCCGGCTTCCGCCCAAGCGGCCAATTCGGGCATGACGGCGGCGAAGAGCGGCGCGGCGTCGACGTCTTCCTGTCGGATCGACGTCAGCGTGCGGCAGTAGTCGCTCAGCGTCGGCTCGACCAGCGGCCGAACGAAGCGGGCGAACTCGCCGTCGGGCGGCCCGCCCGCCTTGGGAAGCCGAACCGCCCCGATTTCGATGACTTCCATCCGCAGCCGATCGAACCGGCCCGACCAGCAGGTCGCTTCCAGATCGACGACGACGTATTCCATTTCGGCGAAGGCGAAACGGCGACCGGTGGAACGCGCATCCACGCTACACGCTGCTCGGTTCGCGGATGGTTTCAAACAGTTTCTGAATCACGTGGTCGGGCGTGACGCCGTCGCTTTCCGCCGTGAAAGTGGTGACAAGGCGATGACGCAGCACCGGGAAGGCGACGTAGCGGACGTCGTCGAGCGAAACGTGGACCCGGCCGTCCAACAGCGCGTGCGCCTTCGCGCCGAGCAGGATCGCTTGGCAGGCCCGCGGACCGGCGCCCCATTGCAGGTAGCGGCGGACGAAGTCGGGGGCTTCGTCGGACCGGGGGCGGGTGGCGCGGACCAGTTTGACGGCGTAGGCCGACGCCGACCGGCCGATGATGACCTTGCGGACGATCTTCTGCAGCGTGAGGATGTCCGCCTTGTCTAAGAGCGGCGACAGTTCGCC
>JBOFFD010000864.1:0-4137 GCA_051648425.1 Planctomycetia bacterium | reverse complement strand
CGACGCCGGTCGACTGCCGCGGCCAGCCGTTGTTCGCGGCGTAGCTCGATTCCCACACGCTGCCGGTGGTGTTCCAGCTCGAATTGCCTCCGACGAACGGGTCGGACGGGCAGACGAACGCGCGGATCTTAAGAACGCTCGTCGTGGTGTTGAGACGGTTCACGCCGCTGAACGGCTGCCCCGACGAGCCGAAATTAACGTTGTCGTACGCCGATTGTTCGTCCAAGAACGGCAGCATGAAGACGTGCGGACTGAACGCGCCGTAATACGGTACGAAGCCCGGCGCGAAGGCGACCTCGGCCGCGAACGGCGGCGTAACGCCGTGGGCTTCGAGGTAGTTGTTGACCGCCAGCCCCAACTGTTTCAGATTGTTCACGCACTGCGACCGACGGGCCGCTTCCCGCGCCTGCTGCACCGCCGGCAGCAACAGCGCCACCAAGACGCCGATGATCGCAATGACCACCAGCAGTTCAATCAACGTGAAGCCCCGCCGAACGTCCCACCGAACCATGCCCAAGATCCTCCGCAGCGTGCCGGCGTCGGCCGGCGTTGTCATACTTCGTTATATATATGCGTGCCGAATTGGTATGACAAGATGATACCGTATTGGGGCGGAGGGATTTTGCGGCGCCGGTCGTGCCGCGTCGCCGTTCGGCGTGTACAACGTCGGAAAACCGTCCGGCGCGGCATGGCTTTTCAACGGTCATGAGGGGCGTCGGGCGGGGCTGGCCGACCGTTCGCAACGCACGAACGCCGTCCCACCATCCCTTTTCGTACCCGAGTCCGCACAGGAGCGCGCAGCATGGCCAAAAGGATCTCGATCGGCAGTTGGGCCTATTCGATCGGTCCGTACGCGAAGAACCCCGTGCCGTTCGACGACGTGGTGTCGAAGCTCGCCGAACTCGGTTTCGACGGCGTCGAACTGGGCGGCTTTTCGCCCCACCCCAACCCGGACGACTTCGCCGACGCGGCCAGCCGCGCCGCGCTCAAAAAGCGGGTGGCGGACGCCGGCCTGGCGTTCTCCGGCTTGGCCGCCAACCTGTGGATGCACAAGATTATCAGCGTGGCGGACAACAGCCCGTTCCTGGCCGAGTTCGACAAGAACGTGCAATTCTCGAACGACTTGGGCATCGACCTCATCCGCGTCGACACCCTCGAACCGCCGACGATCTTCGAGAAGGTCGAGTACAACCTCGCGTTCGACCGGGTGGTGGCGGCGTTCAAGGAAGCCGCCCGCCGCGCCGCCGACGCCGGCATGACGATCTGCTGGGAGTTCGAGCCGGGCTTCGCCTTCAACAAGCCGTCGGACGTGGTCAAAATCATTGACGCCGTCGGCGCCCCCAATTTCGGCGCCCTGTACGACACCTGCCACGCCAACATGGTCGCCAAGATCGGCTCCCGCCAGCCGGGCGAAAAGGAAACGCTGCCGGGCGGCGCGCTGGAACTGCTGCATCTCCTGAAGGGTAAAATCACCCACGTCCACCTGATCGACTCCGACGATCTGTGTCACAAGGACGCCAACGGCGACGACGAAACCAGCGCCCACCCGCCGTTCGGCGAAGGCCATCTGAATTTCGACGAACTGATGCCGGCGATCATGGATTGCGGCGTGAAGGACGACTGGTGGGCCGTCGACCTCTGCTTCTGGGCGAACGCCTGGGAAGCCACCGCCAAGTGCAAGAAGTTCCTGGACGAACAGCGCGTGAAATACGGCCAAGTGCCGGCCTGACGGCCCTCGGCTCGATACCATTCTAAGAACGGACGGCGGCCGCCCGTCGTCCGCGCCGCCCCGCGGCATTGAGACGAACCGTCATTCCCTCGGCGAGGACGCCCGCACCATCATGGCCGCCAACGATCCCTACGACCGACCGAACGAAACCTTCGACGACCGCGACCTGCCGCCGCTGCCGCCGCCGAACAAATCGGGCGGCTGCATGAAATCGTGCCTCATCGGCTGCGGGGTCACGGCTCTTCTCTTGTTGGTCGGCGGCGGCATCGCGGGGTACTTGGGGTATCAAACCTTTAAGGATTCCGTCAGCGCCGATCCGCTCGTCATCGCCAAATGGCAACAGGAAGTGCTGCCGTCGAAGCTGCCCGAGGGGTTCGCCTGGAAGTTCGGCTTCAACATGAACGTGTTTGGCAACAAGATCGCCATCCTGACGGCCACCCGGCCGCACCCCGACGACGCCGCGAAGGAAACGACGTTGGTGGTCGCCGCGGTTCCGGGCGACAACCAAGCCGAAGTCGAACGACAGATTCGCCAGCAGCGCCGCGCCGGCGGCGCGCCCGGAAAGAATGACGAAGACGTCGAAGTCGTGTCGGCGGAAACGGTGCAGGTTCAAGTGGGTGATCAATGGGTGGAAGCGGAAGTGCAGACCACCGTCGACGCGGACGGCGTCAAGCGACTTAGCTATTTCGTGTCGGCGAAGCCTGGGGTCTTCGTGACCGCGGTGGGAGAACCCGACTTCTTCGACGAAGACCTGTTCTTCGAGTTCCTGCGCAGCGTCGACCATCCGGACGGCCCGGTCGCCAAGCTGCCCGAACCGCCGCCGGCGGAAGAGGAGGCGGCCCCGCCCAAGCCGAAGAAATCTAGGAAGAAGGCCGAAGAACCCCCGGAAAAGGCCGAAAAACCGCCGGAGTAGCCAACCGATGGATCGACGGACGTTCTTCACGGCGGGCGCGACGGTCGGCGGCGTTCTCGCCGGTACCGATGCCTCGGCCGACGCCGGCGGCGAACCCGCCCCCATTCCCGAAGTCGAACTGCTGCTGCTGTTGGTTCGCCAACAGTACGGCGGTCGGTTGACTGAGACGCAACTGTCGCGCATCCGGCAGGAATTGGCTGGCGACTTGGCGTCGTCGCGGCGGCTGCGAGCCGTGAAGCTAACCAACGGCGACGAGCCGCTGCTGCATCCGTCGGCGGTTTATCGCAACCTGCCCGACCCACGGGACGACCGTTGATGGACGCACCCCGCCTCGCCGCCGTCGTCCCAACGCCCGATGACCCGGCCTTCGCCGACGTCGCCACGCTGGGCGGTTGGTTGCGCGACGGTAAGACCACCGCCGTCAAGCTGGCGGCCTATTTCTGCGACCGGTTGGAAAAACACGGCGACTCCTACGGCGCCGTCGTCACCGTCACCCGCGAACGGGCGCTGCGCGAAGCCGCCGCCTGCGACGCCGACGCCAAAGCCGGTCGTTGGCGCGGCCCGCTGCACGGCATTCCCTACGGCGCCAAGGATTTGTTGGCGGCCGTCGGCTACCCCACAACCTGGGGGGCCGCCCCGTATCGAAACCGCGCCTTCGACTACGACGCCGTCGTCGTCAAGAAACTGCACGCCGCCGGTGCGGTGCTGGCCGCCAAGCTGTCGATGGTCGAGTTCGCCGGCGGTTTCGGCTACTCGGCCGCCGACGCCAGCTTCACCGGTCCCGGCCGCTCGCCCTGGAACCGCGACGCCTGGGCGGGCGGTTCGTCGGCCGGTTCCGGCGCGGCCGTCGCCGCCGGCTTGGTCCCGTTCGCCATCGGCTCGGAAACCTGGGGGTCGATCGTCACGCCGGCGACCTACTGCGGCGTCGTCGGTCTAAGACCCACCTACGGCCGGGTCAGTCGCGCCGGCGCCATGGCGTTGTCATGGACGATGGACAAGCTCGGTCCGCTGACCCTTTCCGCCGCCGACGCCGCCCTCGTCCTAACCGCGATCGCCGGTCCCGACGACGCCGACCCGACCACTCTTCCCCAACGGTTCCACGGCGTCGAGGCGCTGAAGGCCGCCGGCAAATACCGCCTCGGCGTCTTCCCCGACTGTGAAAACTCGTTGCAGCCCGGCGTGCGTGAAAACTACTTGGCTTCGTTGGAAATCGTCAAGGAATTCGCCGAAACCGCGCCCGTCGAACTGCCCGACGACCTGCCGTTCGACGCCGCCGCCGCCGTCATTTTATCGGCCGAGACCGCTAGCGCCTTCGATGACATGATCGGGTCGGAAGAAGCCCAGACGTTGGCCGATCCGGACGACCGTTTCGGCGGCGTCGCCAGTCAGTTTCTTTCCGCCCGCGACTACATCCACGCCCTGCGCGTTCGGGCGAAAGCCGTTCGACGACTCGACGAATGGCTGCAACCGTTCGACGCCCTGTTCCTGCCGACGA
>JBOFFD010000863.1:0-4437 GCA_051648425.1 Planctomycetia bacterium | reverse complement strand
GTCTGACGCGGTTTTTCGTTCCGACGGGGAACGGACGGCGGCGGTACAGCGTCTTAGGCGCGCTCGACGCGGCGACGCACCGGCTCCACGCCGTGACCACGACCAAATCGGTGGATACGGAAGTCGTTTTCGAGCTGTTCGACAAGCTGCGCCGCGAAATCGGCGGACCGATCACGTTGGTGCTGGACAACGCGAAGTACCAGTGTTGCGAAGCGGTGTTCCAGGCCGCGAAGGCCCGCGGGATCGAACTCACGTACTTGCCGACCTACTCGCCGAATCTGAATCTGACCGAACGTCTTTGGAAGTTCGTCAAGGGCCGGTTCCTGGCGTCGCGCGTGCATAAGGACTTCGCCGACCTCCGCCGCCACGTCGACGACGGGATCGACGAGATCAACCAAGGAACTTACGACGACGAACTTTCGTCGCTTCTGACCCACAACTTCCATCTCTTCGAGGAAGTGCCAATCATCGCCGCGTGAGGTATACTCCGGGATGCTGCAGTTGACCGAGGATGTGTGCTTCGTCGAAGAACCGTCGTAAGATCCCTGCGTCGTTTCGATACTTCTCGTGAACGATCTTGAACGCTAGTTCGCGCTGAAGATTGCGGTCCCATCCCCGCAGTACGACACCCATCCCGCCTCGCGCGATCTCTTCACCGAACTCGTATCGGATGCTCGCCGGCTTTTCGTCGGCGGCTGGTTCGTCGACGGCTGGTTCGTCGACGGCTGGTTCGTCGACGTGAAAATCGACGCTTGATCTGGCTCGCGCCGCCGAAGATTTCGCATCTTGGTTTTCGTTCGAATCTGTTTCCAGTATCTTGTTGGTCACGAAGGTCTCATTAAGGCAAGAGTTTATTTTAGATAGATTGAGATTTATCTTAGGCTAATAGTACTTTTGTTTATGTAACGACAGGTGCCAAGTGGCAAGCCTCTTTGTGGCATCGTATTCGTCGATTACTCCGCGGCGAACGCGTTCCGCCGCAGCTTTTCGTCGTGCAGGCGGGCCACCTGCCACATGTAGCCGGGGCCGCCGCCGGCCGATCGGCCCCAGGAATTCGCCGTCGCGGCCGCGAGGTGCTTTTGCGCCTCCGCGGGCTTCTTCAACGTCGCCAGATATAGCCCGACGTACAGGTCGGCGTAGAACTTCTGCTTGCGGCGTTCGGTGTCGCCGAGCGGCGCCGCTTCGATGCGCTTCAGCACGTCGGCCGGCTCGATCTTTCCCGCGAACATGGCATAGACGTCGGCGAACGGCGGGCGGTCGTCGGTCTTGTACTTGAGCAGGTCGGTCCGCGCTTTTTCCAGTCCGAAGGCTTCCGCTTGGCAGAGGAAGCGCCAGATGCCGTTTTCTCGGTCGACGTCGTCGAACGAATGGTATTTCTGGAACTGCGCCGCCCCGCCCGCGAAGTCGCCGGCGTAGTACAGGGCGATCCCCCGCCGCCAGTGCGACGCTTCCTGCGCCGGTTCGAGTTCGATCATCTTGTCGAAGTCGGCGACCGAGTCTTTGAAGCGCCCCAAATGAAACAGGGCCGCGCCACGTTCGGAGTAGGCCTCGACGGCGTCGGGCCGATCCTTCAAGCGGGCGGTTTCACGGGCGACGGTCGCTTCAAACTCGGCGGCCATTTTCGCGCGGTCGGCGTCGGTGAGCGGCGCGTCGGCCGCCGGCGCCTCGGCCGCGGTGCAGCCGACGGCCGTCAACAATACCAGGGCCGCGGCGGTTCGGCTCATTCGCTCGGCAGGGTTCATGGCGGGTTCTCCGTGGCGTCGTTACTTCAGCCACCCGACCTGGCGGTACCAGGCGACGGCGTCGGACAGGGATTCGGTGATTGGGCGGGGCGTGAGGCCAAGGGCGGCCAGCGACGGGCCGGCGTCGAAGTGCATCCGGCGGCGCGTGAGGCGAACCCCGGTGAGCGTCGCCTGCGGCGCGCGGCCGGTGATCCAGTCGGCCCACGCTTCCTGGGCGAAGGCGACCGTCAATGCCAGCGGGTACGGCACCTTCCAAGTGGGCGCCGGCCGGTTGGCGGCGGCGGCCGTCAGCGCCAGCCATTGCGACAGCCGCAGGTTCCACGCCCCCAGAATATACCGTCGGCCGGGCTGCCCTCGGTCCAGCGCCGCCCGCATGCCGGTCGCCACGTCGCGGACGTCGATCATGTTGAACTCGCATTCGAGATAGGCGGGAAGTTCCCCCTTGGCGGCGGACAGCGTCAGCCGGCTGGGCGGGGTCAGCAGGCGGTCGCCCGGCCCCACCGGCAGCGTCGGGTTCACCACCACCACCGGGGCGCCGGCCCGACCCAGCCGCAGCGCTTCGACCTCCGCCCGGTGCTTGCTGCGGCAGTAAGGGCCGATCATATCCTCCTCGTGCAGCACCGCCGTTTCCAGCGGTTCCGGCCCGGGCCGACGGCAACCCAAAATGCTTTCCGTGCTGGCGTGGACCACCCGCCGGGCGCCAGCGTCGAGTGCTTCGTGCAGCACGTTCACCGTGCCGAGGTGGTTCACGGCGTCGAAATCGCGACGACGGCGGGTCCACAGGTTCGGATTGCCGGCGAGATGGTAGACGAGTCGACAGTCGGCGACGGCCCGACGGACGGCGCAGCGGTCGCGGACGTCGGCGAAGATCACGTCGATCTTAGACGTGGGCAGGTGGTCGACGGCGGCGCCGGGCCGTTCCAGCACTCGCACGGTCGCGCCGGCCGTCACCAACTGGTCGACGAGATGGCCGCCGATGAACCCGGCCCCGCCGGTGACGAGAACGCGCTCGACCGTCATGGCGCCCCTCCCACCGCCGGTTCGACGACCGGCTGGGCGACGACGCGGTACAGTTCCAGGGCCGGTTCGCCGGCGGTCTTGCCGGGGGCGGCCGTCACCCGTTGCAACACGCCCGCCCGCGCCAATTCGCGGAAGAGGCCGCGGGTGGCGCCGGCGGGGAAGCCGTAATTGCCCGGCTCGCGGTAGCGTTCAACCCAGGTCCAGTCGACGGCGACGTAGTCGACGCCCGCCTCGGCCAGCGCGCGGCGGGCGGCGTTGGCGGGCTTGGCGCGACCGACCTCGTCGAGCGGTCGCGGGTAAGGTTCCGTCGTGCAACGCAGGAAGAGGTTTTCGTCCCAAACGGTGTTGTACTTCGCGGAATGCTCGGCGTCGTAGACCGCCGCGAAACCGACGTAGAGGACCGTCGCCCCCGCTGGCGCGTTTTTGTGGTGCGGCCGTCCCGGCTGCTCGTCTTTCTGTCTGCCCTGGTCGACGACCGCCAGCGCCGGCCAGATCAGGCGGACGTTGTCGCGCGCCCGCTGCTTTAAGTCGGCGGTGAAGGTGTGCAGGCCGCAGAGAGGCGTCGTGCAAAAAAGCAGGTTGTACGCCACGCCGCCGACCAGTGTCATCGCCACGACGCTCCGCCACGCCGCCCCGCCGTTCCACGCCGCGCCGGCGCCCGCCAGCACACACAAGAACGGTTGCATCGGCAGCCAGAAGCGGTCGAGTCGATGAGTGTTCACCCAGAAGGCCAAGTACAGAAAGACGACCACCGCCGCGACGCCCAAGGCGGCCCGCCGCCGGCGTCGGTCGACCGCGGCGACGCCGGCCAAAAAGCCGATCGGCGCCAGGCCGACGATGAGCGCCGACTGCCAGTCGCTGCGGTACGCGACGTCGAGCAGGTACGGGGCCAGCAGGGTGGGTGCGAAGTCGTGCGCTTGGTGGTGATGGCTGAAACGGGCGGCTTGCTCGGGCGACCAGTAGGGGCTGGGGAACAAGCCGGCCGCCAGCGGATAGACGGGGTTGCCCGTCCAGACGGCGTTGCGGACGAGCCACGGACCGACGAAAAGCAGCCACCCGACCAGGAACGCCGCCGCGGTTTTCAGCACTGTTTGGACGCCGCCGCGCTGCAGCGCGGCCAGCCCCAGAAAAACGGCGGCGGGAACGCCGACCATGACGGCGCCGGTGTACTTGCACGCGGTGGCGCACCCCGCCGCCGCCGCCGCGACGAGCGCCCAGCGGAGGAAGAAGAATGTAGGGTGGACCTCTGGTCCGCCCGTGAAGAGGCTTGGGGACGAGGTTTCTTTCCGATCGGCCGGAGAAGGAGTTTCGTCCCCGCGCCCCTCCATCGCGGACCGGTGTTCCGCCCTACATTCAACTTCCTGTCCCAACGAAGGGACCAGGGCGCGGTGGACCGCCAGCGCCGTCAGCACGGCGTAGAACAGCAGCGCCCCTTCGACGTACGGAATGACCGACAGCCGAAACGTCCAGGGGGTCGTGGCGTAAACGAGCGCCGCCAGCCAGCCGGCCGACGCGCCGAACAGACGGGCGGCGAGCAGCCCCGTCGCGGCGGCGGTCGCCGGGCCGAAGGTCCACAGCGTCGCTTGGCCGCCCAGGCCGCCGGCCCGCCAGTCGTCCAAGAGAACCATCGATCCCAAGTGCATCATCTCCGTGAGGAACGGAAACGTGGTGTAGA
>JBOFFD010000862.1:0-4567 GCA_051648425.1 Planctomycetia bacterium | reverse complement strand
AGCAGCACGTTTCGGCCGGGCAGGAAGACGGCTTCATCCGGCGAGGCGGCGTCGGGGACGGCCCGGCCGGTGGTGCTCCAGTGGTCGCCGTAAACCGACCGCAACGGCAGGTCGAAGGTCGTCGGCGGCTGCACCACGGTGTTGTCGAGGGCGGCGACGAACCGTCGCAGGGCGGCTTCCTCGGCCGCCTCCCAAATCAAGCCGAACCGCACGAACAAGGGAAAAACCTTGGCCGCCGACCGCGCCAAATCGGCCGTCAGCACGGCGCTGTCAAGCCCGCCGCTGCACAACACCGCGACCGACGACGAACCGACCGGCAGAGCCAGCGGCGTCGAAGGATCGTCGGGGGCGGCAACGGTGATAGGCATGAAGGGTCGATCCGTCGAGGAAGGAGGGTGGTCGCACGTCGACGCGACCGGGCCGCCGTCAGAGGAAGTATAGAGGCGCTCCGCGCGGAGCGGAGCGACGGATCATTTCGTCGCGGCGGGGGTGGCCGTCCAGGCGTCGCCCAAAGCCTTGAGGAACCGCCCGATGTAGTCCGGCGAAACGACCAGCGCGAACAACCAACCCAACACGAGCAGTAGCAAACACGCGGCGACGGCGACGATGAGTTTGGCGCGTTTCGTTTTGACGACGTAGAGCGTATTCGCCAATGAGTATGCTGATATGCCGCCGCCGAGGAAGATGAACGGCCATTTCAAGGAATCCGGCAGGCAGCCGCCGATTCCCAGTATCAAGCTGCCGACGCCGTTGGCGACGACGGTGAAAAGGTTCTGATCCGATAAGGAAGCATACTGTTCCTCCTTTCTCGCCAGCAACTCCTTCGTATCGCCGTGCGCGACGGCGCGGGCTTCCCTCGTCCGCGCGTGTTCTTTCATTTCGGCTTCGAGTTTTAGTGAGATCTTATCGTACTTTTCGTCCAATTTCAAACGGTCGTATACCTGCCGCCGGGCCGGAGTCATGTCGATCACCCACGACAGCTCGTCTTTATCCTTCTCCAACGAGATTCGTTCCACGTCCAAAGACGGAGAAACGTCGGTGCCGTCTTGTGGAGGCGGGGGAATACTGCGAAGTTGGTCGACGTCGGGGGTGGACACGCGGCGCAGTCCTTGACGCTTCGGCCGTGTTACGAGGCGGCGGGTGTCAACAGTTTGCTTTTGAAGTAGTCGCGGATCGCGTCTTCGGGAATGTCCGTGCCTTTGGGTATCGGGCGGTCGCCATACAGCGTCTTCACGGCATCCCAGGGGCTGCCAGCTTCGTGCGTCATGTTTGATAGCTGGCCGGCGGTAAGTCGGCCGTAAAGTTCCCAAACACGATCGATCAGCGCTTTGGCGAACACATCGCCTTCGTCGGGCTCTGAGTCGTCGGAAACGACGAACGGGGTAGTGATTCTTGGAAGTCGGTCGTCGTCCTCGAACTCCAGGTCTTCAATAAACGCCGAGATCGGGGAACTGCCGTACTTCTTCAAATCGTGGTACAAGCTGGTCACCACGGGACCGTACGGCCACGCTTCGATCTGCTCGTCGATCAAAGTGCCGCCGGCGATCGCCAAATGCCATCCGTGGGCGAAGTAGACCAGCTTCAAGAGCTTCATCGGCGTCAACGCGCCGAGACCCGCGAGCTTCAAGAACTCGTTGGCGACCGCTTTCGAGCTATAGGGAGGCATGACGGTACTCCCCTGCATTTCGGCAACCTCGTCCCGTCGAAAAGGCTTGGTTTCGCTTCCAGCCGCAAACGATTTCGATTCCCATGGGTACACCCGACACCCATTATCTTGGAGGCGATCCGACTCGGATTCAAGCACGGCTCGGCCAACCGCTTCTAGAAATAGTATACGTCCGTCACCTTGACGTGTTAAGACTTGGATTTTGCCATCGACCTCCGACCGAATGGAACCTTCCTTGCGGTTCGCCTACCGGGGGACTACAATTCCGGTCGCCTTCATACAACGTCTTTGTGGGTGGCGGCGCGCTGTCGCCTTCAACGCGGCGGGCGAACCCCGTTCGGGCGGCCCGCGTCCACCTGCCGCCGTCATCGACGCGGCGCCGGTGGCGTCGCGCCGGGTTTATCGACGACGACTCTTTTCATGGGAACACCGGTCATGACCACCCCCGCCGCGGGAGCGAAGGAACAAATCGGCGCCGAGACGCTCGTGGAAGCCCTGATCCGCGAGGGCGTCGACGTCGTCTTCGCCTATCCGGGCGGAGCGAGCATGCCGATCCACCAGGCGCTCACCAAGTTCAAAGACAAGGTCCGCACCTTCCTGCCCCGCTTCGAGCAGGGCGGCGGTTTCGCGGCCGAAGGCTACGGCCACGTCACCGGCAAGGCCGGCGTTTGCATCGCCACCAGCGGCCCCGGCGCCCTCAACTTCGTCACCTGCCTCGCCGACGCCAAGCTCGACTCCGTGCCGATGGTCGCCATCACCGGCCAGGTCAGCACCAAGGTCATCGGCACCGACGCCTTCCAAGAAACCCCCATCGTCGAAGTCGCCCGGGCCATCA
This sequence comes from Planctomycetia bacterium, assembly GCA_051648425.1. Lineage (GTDB taxonomy): Bacteria > Planctomycetota > Planctomycetia > Kolteriales > Kolteriaceae > JBOFFD01. Next base: position 2,066 of record JBOFFD010000862.1, on the reverse strand, counting down.
CCAAGCACCACTACCTCGTCACCCGCACCGAAGACATCCCCCGCGTGGTGAAGGAAGCGTTCCACCTGGCGCAGACCGGTCGGCCCGGCCCCGTCCTCATCGACATGCCGAAGGACGTGCAGCTTCGCAGCGTCGTTCCCGATTGGGACGCCCCGATGAACCTGCCCGGCTACAACCCCGACGGCCTGCGCGCCACCGACGAACAGATCGACCGCATCGTCGACCTGTTGCGGAAGGCGGAACGTCCGATCGTCTACGCCGGCGGCGGCATCATCTCCAGCGAAGCCTCGGCCGCGCTCCGCGAATTCGCCGAGAAGTCCCGCGTGCCGGTCGCCATGACCCTGCAAGGCTTGGGCTGCATCCCTTGCACCCACTATCTCTCGCTGCACATGCTCGGCATGCACGGCACGGTCTATTCCAACAACGCCATCAACGAAGCCGACCTGCTGCTGGCCTGGGGCGTGCGGTTCGACGACCGCGTGACCGGCAAGCTCAGCGAGTTCGCCAAGCACGGGAAGATCGTCCACGTCGACATCGACCCGTCGGAACTGAACAAAAACAAGGAAGCGATCGTGCCGATCTCGGCCGACGTCCGCGACGTGATTGAACGGGTGACCCAACGCCTCGACGCCAAGCCGCTGGAAACCAAGTACACGGCTTGGCACCGCCAGATCGACGAATGGCGTGAAGCCGAGCCGCTGAAGTACAACGAGCCGCCCGGCCGGATCGCCCCGCAGCACGCCATCAAGATGATGTGGGAAATCCTGCACGAGCGCGGCGTGCTCGACGACGTCATCGTGACGACCGGCGTCGGCCAGCATCAGATGTGGGCGGCCCAGTATTTCGGCTTCACGCAGCCCCGCCGTTGGGTCACCTCCGGCGGCCTTGGTTCGATGGGCTTCGGCCTGCCCTCGGCGATGGGCGCCCAGGCCGCCTTCCCCGACAAGCTCGTCATCGACGTCGACGGCGACGGCAGCTTCCTCATGAACGTGCAGGAACTCGCCTGCGTCCACACCGAAAAGCTGCCGGTCAAGGTGCTGCTGTTGGACAACCAGCACCTGGGCATGGTCGTGCAGTGGGAAGACCGCTTCTACGCCAGCAACCGCGCCCACACCTACCTGGGCGCCGGCGACGACAAGCCGCCGTACCCCGACTTCGTCAAGATGTGCGAGTCGTTCGGCGTGGCCGCCCGGCAAATCCACGACCCGGCCGACCTCCGCGCCGCCCTGATCGAAATGATCGACAGCGACGGCCCGTACGTCCTCAACGTCATGGTGCCGCACCAGGAACACGTCCTGCCGATGATCCCGTCGGGCGGCACCTACCGCGACATCATCAAGGCGTGAGCGGGCCCAAGGTTAGGCCGACGAAAGCCGCGGGGGGCGCATGACGTTCCTCGCGGCCGCGCTGCTCGGCGCGCTGCAAGGCGTCGCCGAGTTCCTGCCGATCTCCAGCAGCGGGCACCTGTCGCTGGCCCAGTATTTCTTGGGCCTGGAAGACACCCCGCGCTTCTTCGACATCATGCTGCACCTCGGCACCCTGGCCGCCGTGCTGCTGTACTACCGCCGGTCGCTGTTGCCGCCGGAAGAGCCGGCGGACGTGGTCCGTTCGGCGTCGCGCCGGTGGCTGTATTGGGGCGCGCTCGTGCTGCTGGCGACCCTGCCGGCGGTGGCCGCGGGCGTCGTCTTTCGACCAACCAAAATCCCACCGGGCCAGACGCTCGAATCGGTCGACCGCGGTTGGCGCAACCAGGTCGGCGACTTGCGGGAATACTCGTCGCAGCGCCCCGCCATGATCGCCGCCTTCCTGGTCTGCACCGGCGCGCTCCTAGTCTACAGCGGCACCCGCAAGCCCGGCGTGGTCGGGCCGGGCGGGATGCGCTGGACCCACGCCCTGGCGATGGGGTTGGCGCAGGCCGTTTCCGCCCTCTGCCCCGGCTTGTCGCGCAGCGGCCTCACGGTTTCGGTGGGATTGCTCTTAGGTCTGCGCGGCGACTGGGCCGTCCATTTCAGCCTGCTAATGTCGATCCCCGCGGTCTTGGGGGCCGCCCTCTTGAAGTCGCGCGA
>JBOFFD010000861.1:0-3949 GCA_051648425.1 Planctomycetia bacterium | reverse complement strand
CCGTTGTTCAACGCCTTCGACACCGTCTTGGCGAGCCTTCATTTGGCGGCGGCGCTGACCGAAGCGGCGGCGCTGAACGAGGAGTCGATCGCCGCGCGACTGCATCAAGGGCATCTTGACGCGACGACGCTGATGGAAGCCCTCATCAAGCGCGGCGTGCCGATGCGCAGCGCGCACGAGGCGGTCGGAACTTTAGTAAGAACGGCGCTGGAGCGGAACGTCTCGCTGGCGGAACTGCCGGATGAAGCGTTCGAGGCGGTCGCGCCCGGCGGCGTCGAAGAAGTGAAACGTACGCTCGGCGTGGATAATGCCGTGCGCGCCTTCGTCAGTTACGGATCGACCGCGCCCGTGGAGGTGGATCGGCAGTTGGCCGCTTGGAAAACCCGGCTTTCATAGGGTACGATGGGTGATACCCGGAGGACCGGCGGCGCACTGACGCGCCGGACGATTTCGAACCCGCGTGGATGGCCCATGATGCGATTGCAAGCGTGGCTGCTGTGGACGACCGCGGCGATGACGGCGGCGCCGGTCTTCGCGCAACAAGATGGCGACGCCGTCAAACCGGCCGTCGACGCGAAAGCGAAGAAGGCCGACCCCGACAAGGTTGAAATCGTACCGGGCGCCCCCACGGCGTTGGAGTCGTTCCTCGGCCCGGCCGTCACGCTGGACGACCACTGGCGGACGTTGGAGCGCGACCTACAGCTCGGCCAACCCGACCGCGCCGAGAAGAGCCTGGCCGCTCTGCTGGCTCACCCCGACCTGTCGCCGGAGAATATCCTGGCGCTGCGGGAAAAATACGGCACGGGGTTGCTGCTGCGACTCGGCCGCGATCCGAAATTGGCGGCGCCGGCCGCCAAGCTGATCGCCACGGCGAACAAGGCCGCCCGCGCCAAATCGCTCGACCCAGAGCGAATTCGCCGGTTCATCGGCAACCTTGGCAAATCGGCCGGTGAACGTGGCTTCGCCATCGAAGAACTTCGCCGCGCCGGCGAACCGGCCGTCCCCTATTTCCTTGAAGCGCTCGCAAGTGGAACGACGCCGGAAAACGCCGTCGTCGCCGGTCTGTTGGCGATGAACCGCGACTGCTGGAAGCCCGCCGCCGCCATGCTGGACAGCGGCGACGAGCGCCTCATCGGCATCGGCGTGGAAATGCTGCGGTCGTACCAGGTCGTCGAATCGGCCGAACGGTTGTGGTTCGTCGCCGCCAACCCCGCCCACTCCAGCGGCCTGCGCGAACTGGCCCAGACGACTCTGGTGGAATTGACCGGCATTCCGACGCGGGCTCTGCCGTCGGCCCCGACCGTCCTCGCGCAGCTTTCCGAAGCCTACTATCAGCATCGCGGCCGGCTGGCCCGCCGCCCCGGAGCGACGACCCTGTGGCAGTGGACTGCCACCGGCTTGTCAGCCGTCGAACTTCCGGCCGAGGCCGCCGAAGAGTTTTACGCCATGTTGTACGCCAAACAGGCGTTGACGCTGCGGCCCGGCGACGACGCCGCCAAGGTGCTGCTCGCCAGCGTCGCGCTGCAAGGCGCCTACGACCGCGTCGGCCTGGGTAGCCCGCTGCCCAACGGCGCCGCCGAGACCGCGCTGGCGATCGGCCCGGACCTGGCGGCGGTGGTGCTGACGAAGGCGCTGAAGGAACACAAGACGGCCTCCGCCCTGGGCGCGATGGCGGCGCTGGGCGCCACCAGTCCGTCGGCCGCCGACGACGCCGGTCCCGCGCTGCTTGGGCGGGCGATCAACTATCCCAGCCGGCGGGTGCAGTTCGCGGCCGCCGTCGCGCTCTTGGATTTGAACCAACAGAAGCGGACGCCGGGCGCGCTTCGCGTCGTGCAGACGTTGATTCAAGCCCTCGGGGAAAACAATCGCAAAACGGCATTGGTCGTCGACGGGTTGATCAGCCGGGCGAATGAAACCGCCGGCATGCTGCGGGAGCTCGGCTTCGACGCGAAACCGGTCCCGACCGGCAGAGCGGGGTTCACCGCCGCCGCGGAAGCCGGCGGCGCCGACCTGCTGACAGTGTCGTCGACCGTTCACAACTGGTCGCTGCGCGATCTGCTCGTCAACCTTCGGGCCGACGCCCGCACCTCGTGGGTTCCCGTGGTGGTGTTGGCCGGTCCCGACCTGCCGTCTCAGCAGTTCGCCGAATTGGAAGAACGATACCCGCCGCTTGTGGTGGTCGCCGCCGACCAAGACGCGAAATCGTTGGCCCGCGTGATTCGGCTGTCGATGGGCGACGACGTCGAGCCGACGCTTTCCGACGACGAACGGTTGCGGCAACGGACCACCGCCATGAAATGGCTGGTGAGACTGGCGCGCGGCGAGCAGCCGGCCTACGACCCTCGGCCGGCCGTCGACGCCTTGCGGTTGGCGCTCGGCTCGACCGACCTGGCCGCCGACGCCGCTGAAGCGCTCGGGTACTTTCCGTCGGCCGCCGTACAAAAGCAGCTTGCTGAAGTGGTGTTGAGCGACGCCGCCCCACTGCCGACGCGCGTCGCCGCGGCCGAAGGGTTGGCGCGCAACATCCAGCGGGGCGGCCCCGCGGTCGATCGAACCGCCGCGAACGGCTTGGAAGGCAAACTGAAAACCGAGCAGGACGGCGCCTTCCGCGCCGCCATCGCCCGCGTTTTGGGCGCTCTTCGACCCGATTCGACGTCCGCCGCGGCACGCCTTCGTGAGTACGCCCCGACGCCCTTCACTGGACGGCCGGCGGCGACGCCGTCACCGGAGAAAGCCCCCGCGACGGAACCGATGGATCCGCCGGAAGTCGCGCCCGACGAACCGAAGGCAGCTGCCCCGACGGCGCCGAAACCGGCCGTCGTCGAGAAGGAAGCACCCCCGCCGAAGCCGGCCGACGAAGTTAAACCCAAGGCCGCCGCCAGGAAAAAGACTAACTTTTTCGACGAGTAAACCATTGCCGCCGCCGCCCGTCACTGCCGACGGGCGGCGAGACTCGCCCCGCCCCTCCTTCGCACATCTGGTCGATCGTCGATGCGCCGGCTACCGGCAAAAATCATTCCAAAACTTTTGAACCCTGTCCTTTTTCCTGCTAGAACCCCCCTTCATTGGCGTACACTAGTCGCAGCGGCCGAATTGGTCGGTCGATGGACCCTACGCTTAAACGACGAACGACCATTTATTTACAACGTAACCGTGGTTGATGACGAAGGACGCCCGCAGCGAGAGAACCGACGGCGGTCCGACGTCTTGGTACGCCGGTTGCCCAGGATTCGCTAAAATAGTGGGGGCGAGCGACGAATGGTCGTTGCGTCTCCCACGGACCGAGGTTGTCTTGGCGTCGAACTCGCGGCCGAACGACGGATGGCCCCGGTGAACGATACACCCAGCGTACAGCGACTCGCGGACGAACTGGCCAAACTGCCGGGCATCGGCCCGAAAACGGCGGAGCGTCTGACGCACCACTTGCTGCAAGCCCGCGTCGACGACGCCCTGCGGCTGGCGCGAGCGATCGAAGCGGTGAAGACGAACGTGCGGTTCTGCTCAGACTGCTTCAACTTGACAGAGGGGGAACTCTGTGCGATTTGCCGAGACGCCCGACGCGACCGCTCGACCCTTTGCGTCGTGGAACAACCGCGCGACCTGGCGGCCATCGAGCGGACCGGGAAGTACCGCGGGCTGTACCACGTCCTACTGGGGCGGTTGTCGCCGCTGGACGGCGTGACGGCCGACAAACTGACCATCGACGGCCTGGTGGCGCGGGTCCGCCGGGGGGAAGTCCGAGAAATCATCATGGCGACGAACCCGACCATCGAGGGCGACGGCACCTCGCTGTTCGTGTCGAACGTCTTGGCGGAATTCGATGTTCCGATGACCCGATTGGCGCGTGGCGTTCCCAGCGGATCGGTGCTGGAGTTCGCCAACAGCGAAATGCTGGCGGACGCCTTGTCGGGCCGACAGCATCTGTAACGTCTCCATCGGCGGCCTTCAC
>JBOFFD010000860.1:0-3327 GCA_051648425.1 Planctomycetia bacterium | reverse complement strand
GACTTTTCCACCTTGCCCGCCGCCCGCTTCAGCGCTTCGATCACGGTCTTCGTCATTTCCTTCGACGGCGCGCCCTCCAGTTCGACGCCGCTGGTGACGGTCGAAATCGTACCGTCGACGAGCGGCGTGATCTGAATCGTTTCGTCGAGCAGTTTGAAGAAGCGCTCGTGCTGTTTGGGGTCGACCAGGCTGCAGTCGCACTTGCCGGCGCAGGGGTTCGTGACCCAGACGGCGTGCGACAGGTTGTGCTTACGGAGGGTTTCGCCGTACGCTTCGATGGCCTTGAGGTTGGGTGCGTCGCCTTTGCGGTCGAGGCCGAGCAGACCGTTGTTTTCGACGCCGGGAAAGCCGGCTTCGGCGACCAGGCGCAGCCGATCCAGCATCGGGTGCTGGGTGAAATGAGTGCCGACGTTGACGGCGTAGCGCAGTTTCAAATTGGATTCCACCGGCGGCGCGGGTTCGTTCTTGGAATCGGCGCCGGCCGTTCGGGAAGCGGCGGGCGTGGCGGCCAGGACGGCGGCGGCCGTCGTCAAGAGGGTGCGGCGCTTCATCGGAGACGGCGTCCTTTGCGGAAGGCGGAGTTGGTTTTCGGTCTGCGACGTTCGACGTAGGATTTACGAACGCTGCTTTCCTACCCACGCCGCCGGCCGTCGGCAAGCCGGCGCGGCGGCCGCCGACCTATGGCCGGCGGTCGGCTCAGCGGCGCGACGAGTTCGGCCCGCGGACGATGATGACCAGCACCACGACGATGATGACGAAGAAAATGAGACCGTACGGACCGCCCAACACCACGAACGTCCATTTGACGAATTGGTCCCAAGTCACGATCACAACCCTCCGGCAGGCGAACGCTGGCAGCCCCGACGCCTTGCGACGCGGGGCCGACGAAATAGTAGGGCGCCGCAGCGCGGCCCGCCCCCCCCTGTTGCAATCGAAGGGACGGCCGCGACGGTCGACCGCTGACACTATATCATATCGACGTTGAAGGCGTCCCGACCGGCCGGACGCCCTGTTTAGACGTACGGAGAGTTCCACCATGTCGATTTTTCCGTCTTCCGTCTTCGGCTCGCCGGATTCGATCGGCGTCCGCGGCGTACCGTCCGACCCCCGGCCGGCGGTTCTGGTGACCGTCGTCCTGTTGATCGCCGCCGTCGCGTACGTCTGCTACCCGATCACGCCGCGGCTGCCGAACGCCAGTCCGCGTCTGCGGGCCGACGCCGAATCGATCGCGCCGCCCGACGTCGCGGCGGCCGCCGCCGCCGCGGTGCCCTCGGGCGGCGACTTCAAGGCCGACCCGAATCCCAGCGTCGCCGTCAAGCCGGGCGAAAATCCCGTCGTCGAAATCATCACCAACCAAGGCAAAATCCGCGTCCGCCTTTTCGCCGACAAAGCCCCGAATACCGTGGCCAACTTCGTCGACCTGGTTCAGAAGAAGTTTTACGACGGCATCGTCTTCCATCGCGTCATCAAGGATTTCATGATTCAGACCGGCGATCCGAAGGGGAACGGCACCGGCGGCCGCAAGGACAAGGGGATGGCCCCCAAGTTCCTGGCCGACGAGTTCCATCCCTCGCTGCGGCACAAAGGCCCCGGCATCCTTTCCATGGCGAATTCCGGCCCGAACACCGGCGACACGCAGTTCTTCATCACCACCGTGCCGACCCCGTGGCTAGACAACAAGCACGCGATCTTCGGCGAAGTGATTTCCGGCCTGGACGTCGTGCATGCCATTGAACGGTCCGACACCGGGCCTAACGATCGGCCGACGACGACCCAGAAGATGCTGTCGATCCGCGTGATCGACCCGGACGCCAAGCCGAAGGCCGACGCCGCCGCGCCCGAAGCCGACGCCGCCAAACCGGCAGCCGTCGCCGCGCCGACGGCGCCGCCCGTCCCAGCCGAGGCCGGCAAGTAACGGCGAATCCGACGCCGGTCCGGCGCGTCTGCGCGGGTCGGCCGACTTGTCCCCGGCGGCACTGGCGAACGCTGGCCGCTTTGCTACCGTACCTTCCAATCGACGGCGCGCCGTCCGACCCTTTCGCGTCGGACGGTCGGCCGCCGTGAACGACGACGGCCCCCGAGACCTCGCGCGATGAGCCATCACTCCAGTGCAATCGGTAGGCCCGCGAGCCGGGCCGCCGTCGTCGCGTTGGCCGCCGCGATCGCTTCGACATTTCTTTCGACGGCCGCCCCCGTCGTGGGGCAGACTCCGCCGGCCGTCCGCACCGTCATCACCGACCTACGGCTTGGCTTTCAGAACACCATCAAGAACGGCTACTGGTCGCCCGTCGCGGTCGACGTCGAAAGCAAGGGCCAGCCGTTCAAGGGCGTGTTGGAACTCTCCGTTCCCGACGGCGACGGCCTCTCGACCAGCATTCTACGCGAAGTGTACGTTCCGCTCGACGAACGCCTCACCGTCTACCACTATTTAAAACCCGGCAACGCCACCGTCACCGCCACCGCCCGGTTGATCGGCCCCGACCGTCGGGTCGTCGATGAACGGACCCTGGCTCTCGACGACCTCAACGTCAAACTGCAAGTGCTCGATCCAAAGGTCGGCTTCTCCGTCTATCACGGCACGCCGAGCGGCTTGTTTGAAGCGGTGAACAACCCGTCGGTGGTCGATACGGAGAAACACCAGGCGGCGCGGATTCTGATTCTCGGCGAACTGCCGACGCAGTGGTTCGCCTACGGCGGCGTTCGAGAATTCCTGCTGACGACGTCGTCGTCGGAGTTTTTCGCCGGCCTCGATCCGCTGCGAGCCGACGCCTTGACGACCTGGGTGCGCCAGGGCGGGCACCTCGTCATTTCGGCGTCCTCAAACTGGCAGATCGTCCAGCAAAGTTTCGTCGGCCCGATGCTCCCCGCGACGTTGGTCGGCGTCGACCGGCTGCGAGCCCCCGAGACGCTGGAATCGTACGCCAGCGCCCAAGGCGAAGGGGTGCGGATGGACCTTCGCGGCCAAGGGCTGGCGGTGGCCAAACTCGCCGACGTGAAGGGCGACGTGCTGTTGGGGCAGGGTGAGCAGCCGCTGATCGTCGCCGGGCAGTACGGCCTCGGTCGGGTCACCCTGATGACCTTCGACGTCGATCAACCGCCGTTCGCCACTTGGGAAGGTCGGCAGGAATTTTGGGTGAAGATGCTCGCTCTGCCGCGGCCGGTGGAAACGGCGGCGAACAATCCCGGCGGCATGGGTCAAATCGCCGGCGCCAACGTCACCGACATGGCGACCGCCCTTCGCAATCAACTCGAACAGTTTTCCGAAGTGAAAGTGGTCGAGTTCCACTGGGTCGCGCTGCTCATCTTTCTGTACATCCTGCTCATCGG
>JBOFFD010000859.1:0-7606 GCA_051648425.1 Planctomycetia bacterium | reverse complement strand
CGGCGACGATCGGACGCGGGGCGGCGGACCACCCCGGCTAAAAAGACGGTCCCGTCCCAACGTCGTCGCGGAATGCCATTTGGTCGTCGGACGCTCCGAATCGTTCGGCTTCGCAGGGGTCCGCTTCTTTTCCGTTCCGCCGCGCGAGGCCGCCGTGACCGATTCTCCGTTCGTCGATCCCCTGCCGATTCCACCGGCCCGTCGGCCCGTGCAGGGTGAAGTCCGCGTCCCCGGCTCGAAAAGCTACACCAACCGCGCGCTGCCCGCCGCCGCTCTCGCCGCCGGCGTCAGCACGATCACCGGCCTGCTCGACAGTGAAGACACCCGCGTCATGATGGACTCGCTGCGCCGCCTCGGCGTCGCCATCGACCACCACCCCGCGTCGTCCTCCGTTCGCGTCGCCGGCGCCGACCTGGCCGCCGGCGGTTCGTTCCCCAACGCGGCGGCCGACCTGTTCCTGGCCAACTCCGGCACCAGCATGCGCTTCCTCACCGCCGTCGTCGCCGTCGGCAAAGGCGTGTACACGCTCGACGGCGTCGCCCGCATGCGCGAACGGCCGATCGGCGACCTGCTGGCGGCGATGACCGCCCTCGGCGTCGATGCCCGTTCCCTGTCCGGCGACGACTGTCCGCCGGTGGTCGTCCGCGCCGCCGGCCTGCCCGGGGGCGCCGTCTCGCTGCGCGGCGACGTCAGCAGCCAGTTCCTCAGCGCGCTACTGTTGGCCGCCCCGTGCGCCGCCGCCCCGCTGACGATCCGCGTCGTCGGTCCGCTCGTCTCGAAGCCGTACGTCGACATGACGCTGGCCGTCGTCGACGCCTTCGGCGGCCCCAACCAGTACGAACGCGACGGCTACGAACGGTTCGCGTTCCGCGGCCGGGAAGCCGGCGGCTACAAGGGGATCGACTACGCCGTCGAACCCGACGCCTCGGCCGCCAGCTACTTCTTCGCGGCGGCGGCCGTCACCGGCGGTCGGGTGACGGTCCCCGGCTTGGGCGCCGGCAGCCTGCAAGGCGACTTGGGATTCGTTCAGGTCTTGGAGGCGATGGGCTGCCGAGTGGTGCAGACGGCGACCGCCACCACCGTGGTGGGCGGTGAACTGACGGGCGTCGACGTCGACCTGTGTCACCTCTCCGACACCGTGCCGACGCTGGCCGCCGTCGCCTGCTTCGCCCGCACCCCGACCCGCATCCGCAACGTCAAGCATATCCGCGTGAAGGAAACCGATCGGCTGGCGGCGCTGACGACCGAACTGCGCAAGACGGGCGTCGGCGTCGAAGAGTACGACGACGGACTGCTCATCACCCCCGTGGCTAAGATGAACGGCGCCACGTTCGACACCTACCGCGACCACCGCATGGCGATGAGTTTGGCGCTCGTCGGCCTAAAAACACCGGGCGTCTTCATCCGCGACCCCGGCTGCACCCACAAGACCTATCCCGCTTTCTTCGCCGACCTCGCCCGCGTTCGCGGCTGAGGCTGTCCCCGAGAACGAACGTAGGTCGGAGTTTGGTCCCAACGGGAAGGAATCAGGCGGGGCGTTGGTTGCGGTCTTCCAGGCGGATCGAGTACCGTTTGATTTTGCGGTAGAGGGTGGCTTGACCGAACCCTAAGAGGCGGGCGGCGTCGCGGACGTGGCCGCCGGAGCGGGAGAGGGCGTCGACGATCGCCCGCCGTTCGATCTGGTCGATCGGCCGTAGATTCGAGATCGACGCCAAGTCGGCGGCGTCGTCCGAAGCCGTCGCCGCGCCGTTGCGGTCGGCGGCGGTTGCGTCGTCGGCGCGGAGGGCGTCGCCCCGACGGCGCGAAGCGGTGGCGGGATCGATGGGCGACAGCGCGTCGCTGCTGGAGGAAACGGCGTAGCCGGCGTCGGTCGTACGCGGCGACGTGGCGGCGCCGTGGGCCGCCACTTCGACGCCGACCGCCGCCCGCAGATCGGCGGGCAACTGCGCCACGCCGACCTCGGCTTCGCGACAGAAGATGGCGACGCGCTCGACGACGTTTTCGAGTTCGCGGACGTTCCCGGGCCAGGAATAGTTCAGCAGCACGTCGAGCGCGGGCTGGGTGAAGCCGGTGATGTCGCGGCCGACGCGGGCGGCCGCCCGTCGCAGAAACGCCGCGGCCAGCAGCGGCACGTCTTCCATCCGCTCGCGCAGCGGCGGCAGCTTCATCGGCACGACGTTCAGCCGGTAGTACAAGTCCTGCCGCAACTGCCCGCGCTTCACCTGCTCTTGCGGGTCTTGGTTGGTCGCCGCGACGATGCGCACGTCGACCGTGTGCGACCGGCTCGACCCGACCCGCAGGATGGTCCGCTCTTGCAGGAACCGCAGCAGCTTGGTTTGCAGCGGTAGTTCCATTTCGCCGATCTCGTCGAGGAACAGCGTGCCGCCGTCGGCCGCCTCGCAGCAGCCGATCTGCACTTGGTCGGCCCCGGTGAACGCCCCGCGTTCATGCCCAAAGAGCGTGCTTTCGACGAGTTCCCGCGGCAGCGCGGCCATGTTGACGGGAATAAACGGCCCGCCGGCCCGTCGGCTGTTTTCATGAAGGGCGCGGGCGACCAGTTCCTTGCCGGTGCCGCTCTCGCCTAGCACCAGCACGGTGGCGTCGGTCGGGGCCACGCTGGCGATCGTCTCGCGCACCGTGCGAATCGCCGCGCCGGCGCCCAGCAGACTTTGGCCGGCGCTCTGCGTTTCGACCAACCGTTCCAGCCGGCGGATCTTCTGCCGCAGCGTATGCTGCTCGACCGCGTGGCCGCAAATCACCTGCAGTCGGTTGAGGTCGGGCGGCTTGGTCAGGAAGTCGTACGCCCCCAGTTTCATTGCCGAGACGGCGTTCTCGATCGAACCGTGGGCCGTCAGCATGACGACGTTCAAATGCGGGTGGTTGGGGCGGATTTCCTGGAAAAGCTCCACCCCGTTGCACTCGCCGAAACGCAGGTCGAGCAGCAGCATGGCGGGCGTTTCGTCGGCGAGCTGGGCCAGCAGTTCGACCTTGCTGGCGGCGGCCGACGTGCGATACCCCCAACGCTCCAGATGATGGTTCAACAGCAGAATCACCACCGGATCGTCGTCGGCGATGATGATGAGCGGTTTTAGATGGCGAGCCATCAAATACCCCCCCGAGGGCGACGGATGGCGACGGTCGGCGCGTCGCTCGTTTTGGATAGAAAGCTCAACCCGAAGCACTCAGTGAGATCATTTTGAGAATCGCCGAGAACGGTCGTTCAATAATTGATGCGAGCGACACTGATTCTCAGGGCTACTATAGCATTCTGCCTCAGACTGGGAACGATTTTCCATGTTCGAGCGAGAAATCCGACCGCCGGCCGGGGTCGTGAGGTGATGGAGCCGCCGGAACCGTCACGATCGGCCGAATCGGATCGACGAGACGCGGCGTCGCCATTGCCCCGGCGGCGCGGCGTCGTATCGAAACGGCCGGCCCGGATTCGTCGTCGGGTTTTCCTCGGCGGCTTTCCGCGGTCGGCACGAATCAGGAGCGTTTCGATGAATCGATTTCGCGCGGCGGCGTTCGGCTTCGTTTTGGCGGCGGTTGCGGCGGTTGCGGTGACGGCGCTCGACGGCGCGTCGAACCAATCGGCGGTCGCGGCCGCCGAGAAAGAACCTTCGGCCGTCGCGCCGGTCGAAACCGATATGCACGAGTTCATGGAATACGCCTTCCAACCGCCCTACAAGCGGTTGAAGCAGGCGATGGCCGCCGCTCCGACCGACAAGGCCGCCTGGAAGGGAATCAAGTCCGACGCGCTGATCCTGGCCGAAGGCGGCAACAGCCTGCTGGCGCACGCTCCGAAGGACGGCGCCGAAGATTGGACTAAGTTCTCGACCGACGTGCGCGCGCACGGCGGCGCGTTCTACAAGGCGGCGAAGGCGAAAAACTTCGAGACCGCCAAAACGCACTACGCCGCCATGTTGAAGAGTTGCAACGCCTGCCACGACCAATTCGCCGACGGCGAACACCAACTCACCCCGTAAGACGCCGTCTTATTACGTCGGCGTGGATGTTCGTCGGGCGCGCCGCATCATAGCCCGCCGCGCGAGCAAGGGATTTCTGCTCCGATCGCTGGACGAATTCGCAAGGAATTCAGGAACCTCTTACTCACGCGGCGGGCTATGACGCGGCGGGCGGCAGCGATCATATCGACAAACATCCATGCCGGCGTAGTAAGACCCCGGCCTGGATTTGAATCGGACGACGTTACTCCGGCGCCACCGGTTTGCGGGCGTCGATCTGAATCGACGCCGCCGCGCTTAAGAGGCACGCCGCGGCGCCGCAGGCGAAGGCGCCTTTCCAACCGGTTTGGACGACCGCGTACCCCATCAGCAACGGGCCGACCGCCGCCCCGATGTTCCCCCACATGTTCCCCCATCCCAACACGCTGGCGACGTACCGCCCGCCCACGTCCTGCGTGAACGCCCACGTCGCGCCGACCCCCACGTCGGTGGCGAACGCCACCACGCACATCGCGATCGTCACCGTAAGCACCGACGGATCGAACAGGCACGCGACGTACGCCGCCGCCGCCAACAGGCCGGCGGCCGCGCGCGGTACGCTGCGGCCCCAGCGCAACCCGGCGCGTCGCGTCAGGGCGTCGGTCCACCAACCGCCCAGCATCATGCCGAACCAGCCGACGAACAGCGGCAGGCTGGCGTAGAGTCCCTTCGTTTCGATCGGCACTTGTTTTTCGTCGTAGAACGTGTTCAACTGAAAGACGATGAACACCCAGCCCACGTTGGTGAAGAACTGGCCGGCGGAATTCATGCACATCGACCAGTGGGTCGCCAACTGGTAAAGCGCCAGCGGCGGCGCCTTCGACAGCGGCGGGCTTTCGGCGGCGGTAATGGCGGCCGCGTCGCCGCCGGCGATGAACCGGCGTTCCGCGTCGTTGCACCACGGGTGGCGCGACGGGCGGTCGCGCAGCACCACCCAGACCAGTACCGCAGCGACCAAACCCATCGCCCCGTAGACTAAGAAGACCGGCCGCCAGCCGCGGGAGTAGACGCGGCGCACCTGCCCCGGAAAGTAAGATTCCACCGCCAGCCGGTTGCGCCGTTCCGACTCCGCCGGCGTCAAGGAAGTCTTATCCTCGTCAGCCGGCGCCGGGTCGGCGATCCAGCGGTTCAATTCTTCGGTGAGTAAGACGCGGTCGCCGTCGGTCGGCGTCGCGCCCTGGGCTAAGGCCCGCGTCCGTTCGAGCGCCGCCGGTGCGAACCGCCGGCCGACGATCGGTTCGACGGCCGGGTCTTTTTCCTCGGCCGCGATCCGCGCGACCACGGCTTTCGCCAGGCCGACCGTGTTCAATACGTCGGTCGGCTCCAGCCGCGACGGGCCGTCGATCGGCGTCAGCGCGACGATGCACCACGCGGTTAAGAGCGGCGCCAGGAAGCCGCCGGCCCGACCGCCCAGCGCCACCACGCTGCTGGCGACGCCGCGCGCCTGTACCGGCGCCCACTGTCGCAGCAGGCCCGCCGCCGTGGGATACGCCCCCGCCTGCGACACGCCGCACGCGAGGCGGACGAAGATCAGCGACGCCAACCCGCCGACCAGGCCGGTGGCGACGGTGCAGATCGACCACGCGACGATGTACACCGTCAGCATGCGTCGGCCGCCGAAGACGTCGGTGAACCAGCCCGACGGCACCTGCGACAGCGCGTAGCTCCAGAAGAACGCGCTGACGACCCAGCTCCATTGCTGCGTCGTCAGTTCCAAATCCTCCCGCATGTAGTCGCCGGCGATGCCGAGGGCGTTGCGGTGCAGATACAACAGGACCGACGCCAGGGTGGCGACGCCGACCACCGCGAAGCGGACGCGGCTGGCGGCCGGGGTCGGACTAAGGCCGGCGGCGTCGGAAGGAGCGGTGCTCATGGCGGCGGGTTCCTCCAGCGGCGTCGGATGCGGATTTGCTAAGAGCGCGGCGTCTTAGACGAAGGGCCGGCCGGTTGGCGTCTAGCGTCGCGTGTGGTATATGAGTCGCGGAAGTTTTCGTTCCACCGACGCCGAGGTCGTGATGCCGCCCGAAACATTCTACGCGTCCGCCGTCCCCATCCCGATACCAATCCCCAACGATTTTCCGCCAGAGCCCGAACTGACCGGCGACCCGCCGCGCCCGATCCCCCGCCTGCTCGACAAAGGTTGGCACGGTCGCAAAAAGGCGGCAGAGGTTTGGGGATGGCTGACAGTGTCCGCTCTTTGCATCGCGGGGGCGCACACGCCCGTCCTTCAACAGGACGGATTATTCATCCTGCCGTTCCAACACCTGGATTGGATCGGCTATTGCTTCGTCGCCAAAGCGAGTTGGTGCGCCTTCCGCCGACGAAGCCAGGAAGCAGTATATCAGTACGTTCGCCGTGGCGTTCCCGTTCCTGTTCGTATTGTGGATTTGACTTTCGACTCGACTCGCCAATTCGACGGTGTGCATAGCAACTGGGTCTACACGGCCGTCGTGGAATTCGATCACCCCGAGACTGGACAACAACAGCAATGGGTGCTCCGATCTCCGGTCGTCTCTCTCGGAGCGGATTCACCCACCGATTGCAGTTATCGAAAAGGCGACGTGGCGACCGGCCTCTACCTGCCGAGTCAAAACGTCGGATCGTGCTCGATCGTTCTTTACGGTTTTCTAGGTCTTCGGCCGGGATTGGGTTTGGTCCGCCGCGAAGATTCGCGGCGGTGGTTGCCGGAAGGGTTCGTGACAGCGCATTTTTTTCCATACTCGTCTGGGTATTGGCGACGATGTTTTGCATTGTGCTCTGCTGCGCGCCGTTGGAGGCCCACGCGACTCATTGGATTCCAGCGACGATCGGCGGCGTCGCGTTCGGACCGTTGCCTTTCGGTTTCATGATATTCGAGTTCCGGCGGTGTAAACGGCTGCGGCAGCGGCGAAACGCACGAGCGGCGGCGGTTGGCGGTGCGATTCAGAGTTCGGGGTCGGTCGGCCCGTTCGGCAAGCATCCTTGGTTCCGCGGGTCGCTCATCGCGCTCGGCTCGGTCTTATTTGGAGTGATTTTCGGGCTGGTTGTCGGATTTTGGCTGAACTGCGCCCTCGATCGCTCGCCGCCGACCTGCAAGCCTGTTGCCATCTTAGCTCTTGAAGAGAGAGATTTTGTGCTGATTCTTCGCGTTTTTTTTGCGGAGTTTCGCTTTCTCGACGACCCTGTCGGAACAAAGCACGAAGTGACGATGACGCCCGCGCGGATGGCCCCATTGTTTCATCTCGATCCGACCGACCGTCCGGTGGCGGTCGTGCGCGAGGGCTTTTTCGGGTGGCCGTGGGTCGAGACGATTCTGCCGGCCGAGCCGATGTGACGGTGGTCGAACCGCCGCCCGGACGGGCGTCCTTTCTTCCCGGCGGACGGGTCGTATCAAGCGTCGGGGCGGACGGCCGCCGTTTCGCCGCCCGACCTAGTTGCGCGGACCCGCTCCGAAGAAGGCGACCCGATGCCGATCGACCGACTACTCGTCACCCTCGCGTTCCTGCTTTCCGGCGCCAGCGGCCTCGTCTACCAAACGGTTTGGGTCCGCATGGCGACCCGCTACCTCGGCTCCACCTCGCACGCCACCGCCACCGTGCTGGGCGGCTTCATGATGGGCCTGC
>JBOFFD010000858.1:0-3431 GCA_051648425.1 Planctomycetia bacterium | reverse complement strand
TCAGCAGTTTCGGACCGAACACTTCGCGCACCGGCGATTCCTTCGACGTCGCGGCCGCTTCTTTCCACCGCTCCGATTCCGGTACGAAGTAGCGGATGAACACCGTCAAGAAGGCCGGGACGGCGCCGGCCAGCATGATGTACCGCCACGTCGAATGGTCGACGGTGAACGTCCGACCGACCACGCCGATGAGCAGGAAGCCGACGTTCGCCGCCGCCCCGATGAATCCCGCCAAAAACGGTCGCGCCGCCCCCGGCCAGCACTCCATCACCAGCGCCACCCCCAGCGACCATTCCCCGCCCATGCCCAGCGCCGAGATGAACCGCAGCGTGGTCAACTGGAAGGGCGTCTCGGCGAAGTAGATGGCTCCGGTGAACAGTGAATAGGTCAGCACGCTGAACATCATCGCCCGTACCCGGCCGAAACGGTCGCCCAGCCAACCGAAGACCAACCCGCCGCCGGCCGCCCCCAACAGAAACGCCGAGTGGTTCCATCCTTCCCAGGTGGAAACTACGGCGGCCTCTTCCTTCGTAATGACGCCGTCTGAATCCACCCGCAAAAGGCTTTGCAGCGCCGTCTTACCGGCGAGGGGGAAGATGCCCATTTCCAATCCGTCGAACATCCACCCCAGGAAGGCGGCCAGCAGCGTCATCCACTGGCCGGTGGTGATGCGGGCGAACGACGCCGGCGCCTCGGTCGGCGACACGGACGGTTCGTCAACGGCGGCATCCGTCGAATCGGTGGTCATCGGCGTCGTCCTTGCTCGAAAAAAGAGGGCGCCTTGCCGGCCGACCCACGGTCGACGGCGAAGCGAAAGGGAACGTCGGCTGAACTTTGATTCGGTGTACGACCCTGCCGCGACCGCCACCATCGAACCTTTGCGACGCCTTGTTCAGGGAACGATTTGGAAGCGGTGGATTTTGACCAGGCATTCGGTGTCGGACGGGTGTAAGACCAGTTCGACGCCAGCGCCCGAATCGACGACGCCCGACAGGTCGAACCGGTAGCGGAAGAAGCCGCGGCCGAGCTGTTGGAACGGCAGCGTCCGTTCGCCGCCTTCCTGGCCCAAGCTGCGCGCGACTAGCCGGCTGCCGCCGGGTGATCCCTCGCGGCATTCCATTTCAACGACCAACCCCGAAACGCCCGGCCCTCGGTACAGCACCACCCCCGCGTTTTCGCCCAGGCAAGCCAACAGGGCGCCGCGGTCGTCGGCCGTCGACCCTTCGCCGACGACGTGGCGATCGGGGGCGTCACCTCGGCTGTACATGGGGGCGCCGCCGTAGCCCAGCAGTTCCGCCCGAACCTGCGGGTCGATCTGCGCGACGCGGTTGCTACGGCGCTCGGCCTTGATGGCGTCGGCTTCAATCCACGCCATGCCCGCGGCCGCCGTCACTGCTCCGATTAGACAGAACAAAGAACGCCGGCCGATGCTCTCTAGAAACCATGCTAGGCCGAAGGTGTAGGCGAAAAGGATGGGAATCAACGCCGAGAAAAGGTAACGTCCTTGCGGCGCCAGACCGAATTCAACGCTGTGCGACGCATGCAGCGCGACCGCCGCCGCCGTGCCGCCGAGGAACGCCGCCGCGATCACGCCGTCGCCGCGACGCCGTAGGGCGCCCGTCCGCGGGAAGCAGCCGCGGGCGATCAGACCAAGGCCGGCGGCGACCGACGTCCGTCCGATCCAAAGGAAAGACTTCCCCGACAGCCACGTCTGACAGTAGCCGAAACCGCCCCAAAAACTCCGCCAGGTGAAGTCGATGAACCACGGGGCGTTCTCGAATGTCAGAAAGTCCTGTTTCACGCCGTGGCGGTGAAGGAAGGCGAACCACCAGTCGCGGTGAACGTCGACGCCGAGCAAGCTGCCATGCTGAAACCAACTCCACGCCAGCCACGGCGCCGACGCCAGCAGCCCGACGCCCGCCGCCGTCGCCACGGCCAGCGCCGTCCGCCGCCGTTCCCCGGGGTGTTGCAGCGCCCGGCCGCAACCGACCACCGCTACGCCCAGCACCGCCGCCGCCGCGTTCGATTTGCACAGCAGCGCCACGGCCGCCGTCGCACCGATCGCCGCCCCAAGTCGCGGCCCGACGCCGTCGTACGCCACACGGACGGCGAACAGCCAAAGGAGGGCGGATGCCAGCGTCATGCCGGCGTCGTTGTTGACGCACGACGACAGAAAAACCATCTGGGGATGGAAGGCGACGACCGCCGCCGCCGTCACCGCCCGCCACGGTCGCTTCGGAAAAAGCCGAAGGGCCGTCAGAAAAGCGACCCACACCGTCGCCGCCCCTAGGAACGTGTTGCCCAGGCGCATCCAACAGTACGCCAGCGGGTCGTCGCCGGGCACGAGCAATCGGGTGGCGACGCACGCTAGATAACCGAGCGGCGGCAGCGCGGGATAGCTGACGGGAATCGGGTCGGGGACGTCGCGCATCGTCGGCGGCAGACCGTTCCGCGCGAGGAATTCGACCATCGCGATGTGGCAGTATTCATCGGGGGCGTCGTTATAGGGAAGGAGGAACGCCCAGTAGACGCGAAGGACCAACGCCGCCGCGGTCAAAAGCATGGCGACGGCCGTGGCGCGGCTTTCAGCGGGGGAATCGGCGGTTGGCATCATCCGAACGGCGTCCGTGAAGTCGGCGAAAGCCGGACCCCGCGGTCGGAGTTGGCACGCCGTCGCCGGAAAAGGTGCCATGGAAGCCGAGACGGGTCAAGACGGCCGCCCCGACGGAAAGCCGCCTGCTCTCGGGGCCGCCGTTCAATATCTTTGCGAACGTCGCGATGCTCCACCGGCGATGAATGCAAAGGATTATTCTGAATGCCGACGATCCACGACGACCTGAAAGCCCTCGGCATCGACCGACCGACCGTGGAATACAATACGCCGCCGGCCCGTCTGTACGAAGACGCCGTTCGGTTCGACGCCGCCGCGATCACGTCGTCCGGCGCCCTGGCGGTCCATTCGGGCGCGCGGACCGGTCGCAGTCCCAAAGACAAGCGGTTCGTCGAACGGGAACCCAGCCGCGGCGAAATCGACTGGGGCGAAGTCAACATCCCTCTGCCCCCGGCCTCCTTCGCCGAGCTTCGACGTCAAGCGATCCGGGCGTTGGGCGAAGCGGAGCATTTGTACGTCGTCGATGGTTTCGCCGGCTGGGATCCGCGCTACCGGTTGAAGGTGCGCGCCATCGCTTCCCGCCCGTATCACGCGCTCTTCATGCACAACATGCTGATCCGCCCGGAAGCCGCCGAACTTTCATCGTTCGACGACGGCGTCGACCTCTTGATCTTAAACGCGGGAACGCACCCGGCCGACGACGCCGTCCCCGGCGTGACGTCGAAGACGAGCGTCGCCCTCGACCTGGAAGCCGGCGAATCGATCATCTTCGGCACGGAATACGCCGGCGAAATGAAGAAAGGCGTCTTCTCCGTTCTGA
>JBOFFD010000857.1:0-7513 GCA_051648425.1 Planctomycetia bacterium | reverse complement strand
CGCAGCACGGCCGCCAACGGCTCTTCGTTCGCTTCGACCACCGACACGCCCGCCCCCCGCCGACCGACGGCGCGCCGGCCCCGTCGTCGCGGCATTATCATCGAGCGGCGTTTTCGCACAAGACGAAGACGGCGGCGGCGTGCCGGATGACGGCGATGAACATGGACGAACGCGCGATCGCGCGGCGGATGCCGAGGAAGCAGTCGCTGCAAGGGTACGTGCTGGCGGACGCGAACTACGACTCGAACGAGCTGCACGGCCTCCGCGACAGGCTGGGGGGCCGGCAGTTGGCGGCGCCGCGGCGCTACGGACCGAAGCGGGGTTGGGGCGTCGCAAGCAGACGGCGGGACGATTGCGGTCGAAGGAGTTGTTGGAGAACCGATTCGACGCGTTCGGCCTAAATATGTACGAAGCGCGGCGGTCGGTGGAGCGGTTCTTCGGCAACCTGACGAACAGGTGGGCGGGCTGACGCGCCTACCGCCATAAGCGAGGGTGCATCGCCGGGTGTATAGGCGGGTGTATCGCTGGGTGCAGGCGACGCTGGTCGTCGGCGCCCCGAAGATCATGCTCGCCGCCGCCACTTGCGCCGCTTCATGAAGAAAGCCGTCACGCATCGTGATTAGACGGAGACGCCTCCAGTCTTCCTCCCTCGCCGAAACAGCGGCGCGTCCAGTGTTCGTCGCGCGGCGTCACACGACGGAGGAAGACGCGCCGCTGAGGAAAGCGGCGGCTAACGAAGACGCCGTTTCTTCGGCCGGCGGGGGTCATTCCGGCGGGGCGGCGGCGCGTTGCAGGCGGTCGCGAACGGCGAGCCAAGCGTCGTCGTCGGCGGCGGGGAAGACCGCGATGATGCCGTCGACGCGGCCGTCGCCGAAATGGTGCAGGACGGCGTAAAGGAAGGCGGCGTAGGCGGTTGGCGTATCAGGTAGGACCACTTCGCCGCCGTAGTCGGTGGGGGTTTCCTTCCACGCGTCCCGTGGAGCGTCGGCGGCCCGGCGAAGGAAACCGATCCGCAGTCCTTGGGTGCGCCGCAGGCGAATGAGCGATTCGGCGGCCGACTCGTCGGCGACCAGTTCGAGGGGGACGCGGGGGGCGTAGTGCCGGGTCAGCATGCCGGGGGACGGCAGTGGATCGGTCGGCGGGACGGCCGATTCGCCGACGACGACTTCGTCGAGACGAGCGAGGACCGACTGCAACGCCTGCATGCCGACGAGGCCCGGTCGCAGCAGACGGGGGGGAGAACGGCGGACGTCGACGACGGTCGATTCGATGCCGCCGGAGGTGGGACCGCCGTCGAGCAGGAAGTCGATGCGGTCGCCGAGGAAGGCGGCGACGTGGTCGGCCGTCGTTGCCGAGACCGAGCCGGACAGATTGGCGCTGGGGGCGGCGATCGGTCCGCCGACCGCCTGGATGAGCGCGCGGGCGACCGGATGGCCCGGCACCCGCACCGCGACCGAACTGCCGCCGCTGGAAACGATCGCGGGCAGGGTCGCGGCGCGCGGCAGCACCAAGGTGAGCGGCCCAGGCCAGAACCACGCCGCCAGGGCGGCGGCCGCCGGCGGAAAGTGGGCCGCCGCCGCCGGCCATTGATCGGGGTGGGCGAAATGGACGATGAGCGGATTGTTCGTCGGCCGGCCCTTCGCCGCGTACAGCCGGGCGACGGCCTCGACGTTCCTGGCGTCGACGCCCAATCCGTACACCGTTTCGGTTGGAAAGGCGACGATCCCCCCCGACCGAATCACGGCGGCCGCCTTCAGAATCGCGGGGTGGTGCGACAGCGCGGCCGCATCGTTTTCGTCGATCCGAGCCCGCTCCATGCCTGTCACTCCCGCCGCGAAATCAACTGCAACCGCTGGTCGATCCGCATGATAGGCATTTGAGGCAGGTGCCGTTACGGACCAGCGTCAAGGCGCCGCATTCCGGGCAGGCGTCGCCCTCGTAGCCTTTGAGTCGCGCCTGGCGGATGAGTTCCAGGTCGTCGACCTTCATCGCTTCCTTCCAGCGGGGCGGCTTGACGACGGTCGCGAGCGATTCCTCCAGCAGCGCGATCGAAACCGTCGCGGTGGTTTTGCCGTGCCCGTTGCCCTTCGGGTCGGACGGCTTGACGCCCTCGGCGGCCGACGCCAGGGCGACGGGCGCGGCGGCGGTCGGCGCGGTGAGGGCGTCCGCCGGTTTCGCGGTCGGCGCGGCGGGGATCGAAGCGGCCGACGCCGCCGCGGTCAGTCCGTAGTCGAGATGGACGTGGCCCGACCGCGGATGAGCCGGCTCCAGCCGCGCTTCCGGGGCCGGCGCGTTGTGGTCGACGAGCCGTTCGCTGACGACTTCCTCGTCGTCGAACGCCGGTTCCTCGGCGTCCTTCTGGCGGTGCAGCGTGTCGCTGCGCAGATCGTCGGGCGTGACCTGCATCAGGTCGTTGCGGCCGAGGTACGTGATCGCCAATTCGCGGAAGATGTAGTCGATGACCGACGTGACCATCTTAATGTGCGGATTGCCGTTCACCATGCCGTTCGGCTCGAAGCGGGTGAAGACGAAGGCGTCGACGAACTCTTCCAGCGGCACGCCGTGTTGCAGGCCCAGCGACACCGAAATGGCGAAGCAGTTCATCAAGCTGCGGAAGGCGGCCCCTTCGCGGTGCATGTCGAGGAAGATTTCCCCGAGGGTGCCGTCTTCGTACTCGCCGGTGCGGACGTACATCTTGTGGCCGCCGATGCGGGCCTTCTGAGTGTACCCCGACCGGCGGTCGGGCAGTCGACGGCGGCGCGCCAAGTAGCGGTGGACGATCCGCTCGGCGACGCGCACCGGCTCCGACTGCGGTTCGACGACGCCGTCGTCGAGCGAGTCGTCGGCGGCGGCCTCGGCCAGCGCCGTCGACAAGCCGTCGTCGCTGCTGGTCGACAACGGCTGCGACAGCTTCGAGCCGTCGCGGTACAGCGCGATCGCCTTGGTCATCAGCCGCCACGACGCGCGGTACGCGTCTTTCACGTCTTCGACCGACGCCTCGTGCGGCATGTTGATCGTCTTCGAGATGGCCCCGGAAATAAACGGCTGGGCGGCCGCCATCATGTGGATGTGCGACGCCGCCGACAGGTAGCGCCGGCCGATTCGGCCGCACCGGTTGGCGCAGTCGAACACGGCGTAGTCGGCCTCGCGAAGGTGCGGCGCCCCCTCGATCGTCATGGTGCCGCAGACGTAGTCGTTGGCCTTGGCGATCTGTTCCGGCGTGAAGCCGAGATGGTGCAGCAGCTCGAACGACGGATCGTACAGTTCGCGGTCGGTCAGACCCAGCTTCGTCCGACAGAACTCCTCGCCCAGCGTGAAGTGGTTGAAGACGAACTTAAGCTCGAAGGCGGCGCCCAGCGAATCGGCCAACCGTCGCAGGGCGTCTTCGGTGAAGCCGAGTTTGGTCAAGGCCGCCGGGTTGACGACCGGGCAACCGGCCAGCGAACCGGAGCCGCGGCAGTAGCGGACGATTTCCTCGCTCTGCGACGGCGTGTAGCCGAGCTTGGCCAGCGCCGGCGGAATCGACTGGTTGATGATCTTGAAGTAGCCGCCGCCCGCCAGCTTCTTGAACTTGACGAGGGCGAAGTCCGGTTCGATGCCGGTGGTGTCGCAATCCATGACCAAGCCGATGGTGCCGGTCGGCGCCAGAACCGTCACCTGGGCGTTGCGGAAGCCGTGTTCCTCGCCGAGCCGCACCGCGCGGTCGCTTTCCGAACGGGCGGCCCGCAGCAGGTAGTCCGGGCAGAACTTCGGATTGATCGGCATCGGCTTGATGGTGAGGCTTTCGTACTGCCCGTCGGCGGCGCCGTAGGCCGCCCGCTGATGGTTGCGCAGCACCCGCAGCATCGGTTCGCGGTTGGCCGAGAACCGCGGGAAGGGGCCGAGTTCGGCCGCCACTTCCGCGCTGGCGGCGTACGCCCCCATGTGCATGATCGACGTCAGTGCGCCGCACCACGCCAGGCCTTCCGGCGAGTCGTACGGAATGCCGTTGACCATCAGCAGCGTGCCGAGGTTGGCGTACCCCAGACCGAGCGTGCGGTAGTCGAACGACTTCTGGGCGATTTCCTTGCTCGGAAACTGCGCCATGAGGACGGAGATTTCAAGGACGAACGTCCACAGCCGGACGGCGTGCCGGTACGAATCGACCTCGAACCGGCCGGCGGCCTGATCGAAGAACCGCACCAGATTCAAGCTGGCGAGGTTGCACGCGGTGTCGTCGATGAACATGTATTCGGAGCAGTTGTGGACCACCAGGCCGTTGGCGACGAAGTGGTGGGCGTCCGGCTCGGTCAGGTCGTAGACGGTTTCGACGCCGAGGTATTCCAGGCTCTCGACGGCGTCGTCCATGCGGTCGGCGTAGGTGGTCACTTCCCGGTTCAGGCGGGCCAGCTTCTCGGCCTTCGGGGTGCCGGCCATGAAGCCGATTTCCCGCTCGAAGACGAAGCGCGAACTGCGGCTGATCCGCAGGCTGTGGATCTGCGCGACCGGGTATTCCTTGACGCCCCCGTTGCCGTCCGGCAGCAGGGCGGTCGTCAGGCCGGCGGGGCGGCGATTGGTGTAGATTTTCGCCTTCACGCCGAACTGCAAGAGCAGCAACTGCACCTGCCGAAGCAGTTCCAGCGACGTACCGTCGAGCGCGACGTAGTGCGATTTGGCGCCGTAGTGGGCCACGGTGCCGTCGGCGGTGAACAGGCCGCGCAGCACGCCGGCGGTCGATTCGCGGTCGAGGACGAAGGCGGCTTCGGTGAACCGCTTGCGGGCGCTTCCTTCGTCGAGGACGGCGTACTTCTTCAGTTCGTCGACGACCACCCGCGACGACGTGCCGACGCGCAGCACGCCTTGCGGCGCGTGGACGGCGGTCTGCCGAGCGGACCGGCCGTCGACGGCGTATTCCGCCTTGTACGACGCCAAATCGTCCTGCACCTTGGCGGCGACGGCGGCTTCCTCCGGCGCCAGCGTCACCATCGCCGTTTCCTGGTCGCCCATGAGGCAACCGTCGCCGACCATCAGGCCCAGCACTTCGCGCAGCCGTTCGTCGAGATGCCGGCCGCCGACGGGCGTCCGTCGATCGACGAACGCCCCCCGGCCGAGTTGCACCAAGTCGTTCTTCGTCAGTTCGCACGCCGGCACGTCGCCGCGGTTGGCGGTGAAAACCTTGTGGTCGCCGGTGAGCTTCAGTTCATAGCCCGACCGCGTGCGCAGCCGATAGACCGGCTTGGTTCCCGTGGCGAAGGCGGGGGCGACTTCGTGCCAGGCGCCGTCGCCGCCGACGACCTGGAACGAGCGGTCGAGCAGCCGGTCGATGCGGACGAGGCCGTCGGCCGTCGAGACCAGCGTATCGCCGGTCACGCACGGGTTCGAGGCGTTGATCGGCTCGTCGTTGGGGCAGGTGTGCCATTCATTGATGGTCGAATGGAACTGCAGGCCGGGGTCGGCCGACGCCCAGGCCGCGTAGGCGATCTGGTCCCACAGCTCGCGGGCGGCCATCGTCTTCTTGGGCTTCGGCGTGCGGCCGTCGCGACGGGCCGATTCCAGTTCCGTCCGCCAGAACAGGCTCCATTGGCCGTCGGCTTCCACCGCGTCCATGAACTTGTTGTTGATGCGCACCGAGTTGTTCGAGTTCTGCCCCGAAACCGTCGCGTACGCCTTCGAGTTCCAGTCGGTGTCGTACTCCTCGAAGCGCAGTTCCTTCGCCCCCTGCCGGCCCATCTGCAGCGTCCGCTCGATGTAGTTCGGCGGTACGTGGGCGTCGTAGGCGCGGGCGATCGCCTTGGCGAGCGGCTTGTTCTTCTTCGGATCGAAGCGGTCGTCGTCGGACGGATGGTCCCAGGCCGCCTTCAGAACGCCGTTCAGCATGCGGTTGCAGGCGCGCGAGCCGGCGACGACCGCCGCCACCTTCTGTTCCTCGGCGACCTTCCAATTCACGTACTCGACGATGTCCGGGTGGTCGACGTCGAGGGTCACCATTTTGGCGGCGCGACGGGTGGTGCCGCCGGACTTGATGGCGCCGGCGGCCCGGTCGCCGATCTTCAGGAACGACATGAGTCCCGACGACTTGCCGCCGCCGGAAAGCGGCTCGCCCTCGCCGCGGATGCGGGAGAAATTCGAGCCGGTGCCACTCCCGTATTTGAAGATGCGGGCTTCGCGGACCCACAGGTCCATGATGCCGCCTTCGTTGACGAGGTCGTCGCGCACCGACTGGATGAAGCACGCATGCGGTTGCGGGTGTTCGTAGGCGCTGACCGAGCGCGTCAGCCGGCCGGTGCGTGGGTCGACGAAGTAGTGGCCCTGCGACGGTCCTTCGATGCCGTACGCCCAGTGCAGGCCGGTGTTGAACCACTGCGGGCTGTTGGGGGCGGCGAACTGCATCGCCAGCATGTGGCACAGTTCGTCGTGGAAGGCGGCGGCGTCGGTCTCGGCGTCGAAGTAGCCGTGCTTCCAGCCCCAGTAGGTCCAGCAGCCGGCCAACCGCAGGAAGACCTGCCGGCTGTCGTTTTCGCCGCCGTAGCCCGATTCGCCGGCGGCGCGGCGCCGGCGCAGCCATTCGGGCACGCCGTCTTCCGGCACCGCCTCGGTTTTGAGCGGCACCCCGGCCTTGCGGAAGTACTTCTGCGCCAGAATGTCGGTCGCCACTTGCGACCAGTGGGCCGGAACTTGAACGTCTTTCGCCTCGAACACCACGGAACCGTCGGGATTGGAGATTCGGGAAGTCCGCAGCTTGAACTCGACGGCCGCGAAGGAACCCTGACCAGCCTTGGTGTGGAGACGATCGATTTTCATAGGTTTCTCGGCGCTCGTGCCGCCCCATCGAACCGCGGGGCGGTCGTGTGAATTGCTGGGTCAAAGGCCGTCGAGACCGAAGTCTCGGCGACGTCCGTGTCGGTGCCGTCGATCCACCGGTGATTGGTCTTCACCGGACGTTCGCAAGTCGACGGCGTGCTCTTGCTGGGTGCCAAGTGATGTATTCGACGACCTATGGTTTAGGCTGCGCCCGCCGTCGGATTGAGTCCAACCCGACGAACCCGACCGCGCCAAAAGCGGGAAAGGCGTCACAATCGCTACAACCCTACCTTTTGCCGTCGCGACCGTACTCTCGCCGAGTCTGGAACGCGACGCCGATCGCTCGTTTCCCTGAACTCATGTATATATCTTTTTCTCGTTCGTTGCCAGTCCGAACGCTCCCGCGTCGGCGTTTTCCTTCCGCCGGCGACGGCATCTTCGGAAGAGTCGTCGATGGAACCCTTTAGAAAGAAATGGTTTCCGCCGATCCCTTCGGTGAGTGTGAAGATACGGTTTAGGCTAGCGGGCCGGGAAGCGAAACTGGAGCGACTGGGAAGGAGAAGCGATCCGAACCGGGGACCACTCAGCACCGGGGGCCGCCCACGGATGAAGCCTAACCCGCCGACGAGGTGTCGCGGCCCAACGGTTTTCTGAAGGTTTTCTGAACCGATTCCTTTGGTGCTACGCCGAGCGGTCGAAGTCGCCGCCCGAGGCGCCGCCGGTCCCGGACGAA
>JBOFFD010000856.1:0-1557 GCA_051648425.1 Planctomycetia bacterium | reverse complement strand
GTCCCTCGCCGGCGGCTACCGCGGCTTCGCCGGTCGGCAGTCGTCGACCTTCTTCGGCTTCATCGACGCCTTGCACGCCTTGGGCGCGCGACGGCCGCCGCTGGTGCTGCTGGAAAACGTCGTCGGTTTCCTCACGGCCTGCCAAGGCGACGATTTCGCCCGCGCCGCCGGGGCGCTGGCCGATCTGGGTTACTGGCTCGACGCTTTCATCGTCGACGCGACCCACTTCACGCCGCAAAGTCGGCCGCGGGTCTTCGTCGTCGGCATGACGGCGGAAGTGCGACCGGCGGTCGCGCGCGAAGACGAACCGACCCTGTTCGACGAGCCGCCGACGCCGAGCGTCTGGCGGCCGGCGTCGCTGCTGCGGTTGCAGGCGCGCGTGGAACTGTCGACCGGTTGGCACAAACTGCCGCTGCCTGGCCCGCCGACCCGGCCGAACACGCTGGCCGAGGTCGTCGACGCGGACGATGGTCAGGAATGGTGGGACGCGACGGCCGTCGAGCGCCATTGGGCGATGATGCCGGCGGCGCACCGGGCGAAACTGGCGGCCGCCGTCGAATCGGGGGCGACGCTGGTGGCGACGGTTTTTCGCCGGGTGCGGAACGGCGTGCAACAGGCGGAGGTGCGGTTCGACGGCACGGCGGGGTGCCTACGGACGCCGCGCGGCGGCAGCGCCCGGCAGATCGTGGCCGTGGTCATGGACGGCCGGCTGCGGCTGCGGTGGATGTCGCCGCGGGAGTACGCCCGGCTGCAAGGGGCGCCCGATTTCCCGCTGGTTGGGCCGACGACGGGGCAGTTGTTCGGCTTCGCGGACGCCGTCTGCGTGCCGGCGGTCACTTGGATCGACCGCCACGTCTTAACACCGCTGGTGGAAAACCTTCGCCCGCCCGCGCCGAGGAAGTCGACCGAGGGCCTTGGACGTGGTCGATAATCTGACCCCGGAGCAGCGCCGCCGGACGATGCAGGCGGTGAAGGGTCGCAATACCACGCTGGAACGCACGGTTTCGTCGGCCCTGCACCGCCGAGGGCTGCGGTTCCGCCGCAACGTGCCCGGCCTGCCCGGCAAGCCCGACTTCGTCTTCCCCGGCTCGCGCCTCGTCGTGTTCGTCCACGGCGACTTCTGGCACGGGTGGCGTTTTCCGCAGTGGAAGGCGAAACTGACACCGTACTGGCAGGAGAAGATCGACCGCAACCGCCGCCGCGACCGCCGAAACTGCGCCCGCCTCCGCCGCGCCGGTTGGCGCGTAAAGACCGTCTGGTCGCACCAGGTGGACAAAGATCTTCCCGGAATCGTGGACGTGATTCACCGGCTGGTGAAGGAAGCGACTCCGCCAAGGCCGGAGAAGTGATGAGAGCTTTCCGCGTTCCGGCGAGTTGGCTACCGAGGAAAAGGGGGCGCCGATTCCGCTTCATCGCGATGGGCAGGGTCGGCACTCGTAGGGCGCGGCCGCTGGCCCGCCCAGGAGATGCGACCGGGGCGCGTCCTTGCTTCGATCGCGGCGGTCCGACCCAACGCCCGTCCTGGGCGGGCCAGCGGCCGCGCCCTACGTTCGCCCC
>JBOFFD010000855.1:0-8162 GCA_051648425.1 Planctomycetia bacterium | reverse complement strand
CGGTCGACGGCCCATTGAATCAGGTTCGGACTCACTTCGACGCGCATCACCCGCATCCCATGTTAGCTCATTGCTCGCCACCTTGGAAACGATCGCTTCTACGGTCGGCCGTCATCGGCTTGCCGGTCCCTTTATGAAGCGCCTCGGCTTTGAAGATAGTGTATTTCTCGGCCCGCCGTCTTTTTGCGGCACGTCCCAACGCCGTCGACCGGCGCTTGACCTCGATTGGCTCCCTCGGTATCGGCGAGGGTGGAACACCTTCGGATTCGTGGGGAGCGTGAGCGATGGCTCGGAAAAGAAGCGATGGTTGGTTGTCCGGGTGGCTGAAATTCTTCGGCGTCGGCTCGCCCGCGATGGCGATTTTGATGCTGCTGAGCATGCTCGGCTACCAGGTGCCTCACCCCGACCAAATGGCGAACGCCACGACGTGGGAATGGTGCGCGGCCGCCGTTCAAACCCTCGCCAACATTCGCGCGACCGGCGGCGTGCCGACCCCCGGTCGGCCGACCACCGACTACCCCGCACCCGGCTATCAGGCCCCCGGCGGCTACCCAACCGCCGGCGTGCCCACGCCTGGCCGTCCGACCTCCGGTTACCCCGCCCCCGGCTACTCCACCCCCGCCTACCCGACCGGCGGCTACCCCGCTCCTGGCTACGCCGGCGAGCCGCCGCGTGGCGCCTTCTCACCTCGGGGAACCCCGGTGGCGCCGGCCCCCGGTCAGTTGCCGCCGCAACGGCCGGCCGGCAATTATCCGGCGCCGACTTACGGCCAGAATCCGCCGCCCTCGGCACCGCACGATGACGGCTGGCTGGGCGGCTTGTTCCCCCGCCGCGATACGCCGCCCACCAACCCCGGCCGGACCGTCGACGGCCGGACCTTCGACGGCCGAACGGTTCCACCCACGCCCGCCGCGCCGCCGACCAACGGCTTCTACCGGGAAGAGGAAGTGTTCCCCCGACCCACGCGCTCGACGACCACTTCGACGAAGCCGGCCTTGCCGCCTGCCGTCGGCGTCGGCCGAACGACCGCCGCCCCCGCGACGACCCGGCCGGCCGAGAAGGTCGCCGGCAAACCCCGGCCGCCGGCGACCGACGCCGACTTCGGCTCGCCTTTCATTCGCCGCTGACACCCGCCTGGCCGATCCGAAAACGTTGGGACGAAGAAACTGGATCGTAGGGCGCGGCCGCTGGCCCGCCCCCAACAAGCGTTGGGACGAGTCTTCCGCCCCGCGCCTGCGAACTCGACCCATCGCTTTTTCTGAGCGGGCCAGCGGCCACGCCCTACGTTCGTCGTGTCGGCCCCGACGCCAAGAAAGCAAGTCGGTCGGCGACGCCCCTCTTCCTCGCGCGTCGCAGCTATTCTGACGCCGGTTCGGTTCGCGGCCAATCGTCGACGAAACGCTATAACGACGACGTCCGTCGACCCGCCGTCGACTCAACCGTTGGTGGAGTAGCGTTCCTTGGCCCAGTCATGCGTCATCGTCGGTCGCAGCCGCCATAAGAAGATGGTGGAAGAGATGCAGGCGGCCGTCGACGCCGGCGCCCGCCTCGTCGAGCTGCGCCTCGACTTCCTGCAGCATGACCCGAAGATTTCGGAAATCCTTCGTCACCGCCGCGTGCCGTTGGTCGCCACCGTGCGCCGCAAGGCCGACGGCGGCCGGTGGGCCGGCAGCGAAGAGGCCCGCCTTAAGCTGCTGCGGCTGCTCATCGCGGCGGGGTTCGACTACGTCGACTTGGAAGACGACGTCGCCGGCTCGATCCCCCGGTTCGGCGCCACCAAACGCATCGTCAGCATGCACGATTTCGAAGGCATGCCCGCCGACCTCGAAGCGCGGCACGCCCGCATGGCCGCCCTCGACGCCGACGTCGTGAAGATGGCCGTCACCGCCCACCATCCGTGCGTCAACTTCCGTCTGTTGCAGCTCGTCAAAAACGCCACGGTGCCCACCGTCGCCTTCGGCATGGGCGACCTCGGTTTCCCCAGCCGCATCCTGGGGGCGAAGTACGGCTCGCCGTTCACCTACGCCGCCTTCAACGAAGAGCGCGTGGTCGCCCCCGGTCTGCCCACCTTCGAGAAGCTTCGGGAACTTTATCGCTACGAATCGATCGGGCCGGCCACGAAGGTGTTCGGCGTCGTCGGCGACCCGATCGGCCACAGTTTGTCGCCGCTCGTTCACAACGCGGCGATGGAAAAGATCGGCTACGACGGCGTCTACGTGCCGTGGCGGATTCCCCAAGGGTCGCTCGACGCCTTTCTGACGACCGCCGCCGCACAGTTCCCGTTCGACGGCCTCAGCGTCACCATTCCGCATAAGCAGGCGATCCTGCCCCACGGCGCGGCGGGCGACGAATTGACCACCACCTGCGGCGCCGCCAACACGATGGTCCGCGCGGCTCCCGGCGAAGCCATGAAGGTGTACAACACCGACGCCGCCGCCGCGGTCGCCGCGTTGCGCACCGCCTTGACCGAAGCCGACGGCGCCACGCGCCTGGTCGCCGGTCTGAAGGTGCTGCTCATCGGCTCTGGCGGCGTGGCTCGCACCATCGCCCACGCCCTGAACGCGGCCGGCGCCATCGTCACCGTCTCCGGGCGGAACGAACTGAAGGTCGCCGACCTGGCCCAAGAGGTCGGGTGCCTGGCGCTGGATTGGTCGCAGCGGCGGTCGCAACATTTCGAC
This sequence comes from Planctomycetia bacterium, assembly GCA_051648425.1. Lineage (GTDB taxonomy): Bacteria > Planctomycetota > Planctomycetia > Kolteriales > Kolteriaceae > JBOFFD01. The sequence goes on along the minus strand of JBOFFD010000855.1, from coordinate 5,484 downwards.
GTCGTGGTGAACGCCACGCCGGTCGGCATGGAGCCGCACGTTGAAGCCACCCCGATCGAACCGGAGGCCCTGCAAGCCGGTATGATCGTTTTCGACACGATCTACACCCCGGAAAACACGCGGTTGGTGCAGGCGGCGAAGGCCCGCGGCTGCCGGGTCGCCACCGGCGTCGAGATGTTCATTCGGCAGGCGGAAGCGCAGTTCCTGCTCTTCACCGGCCAACCCGCCCCCGTCGGCCTGATGGAAGCGATCGTCCGCGAAGAATCGTCGCCCGCGAAGGCGATGCTGCGCGAAGCCCGCCTGCGGGCCGAGAAGGGCGGCCGGCTGAGCGAACTGGACGAAGCCGACGACGACCGGTCGACGGCCACCCCACCGACGGCCACCCCACCGACGGCCTCGTCCGACGGCCTCGTCCGACGGCGGCGCGCCGTGAAACCATCGTCCGGCAACCGCCTGTTTCTCATCGGCTACCGGGGGTGCGGCAAATCGAGCGTGGCGCCGTTGGTCGCCCGTCTTCTGCGCGCGACCGACGGCGACTGGACCGCCCTCGACGCCGACGTCGTCTTGGAACGGCGGGTCGGCAAGCCGATCGCGCACCTCTTCCGCGACGAGGGCGAACCGCATTTCCGCGACCTGGAGGAAGCGGTCTTGGAAGAGCTGTCGCACCAAACCAAGCTGGTGGCGGCGACGGGCGGCGGCGTGGTCGATCGGCCGGCCAACCGTGAGCGGCTTGCCCGCGGCTTCGTCGTTTGGTTGCAGGCCGACGCGGAAACGATCCATCGGCGGTTGTCGGGCGACGCCGCCCTGGCTGCCCGGCCGAGCCTGACCGGCCGGGGCACGCTCGAGGAAATCGTCACGGTGTTGGAGCGCCGGCGGCCGCTGTACCAGGCGGCGGCCGACCTGGCGCTGGACACCGTCGGCCGGTCGCCGGAGGAACTGGCGGCGGCCGTCGTCGCGGGGTATCACGCCGCCGGCGTCAGTGAAAAGGCGGGCGGCGCGTGCTGATGTTCGGATCGCTCATCGACGGGCCGTTCGGCGTCCGCGGGCTTGTACTGGTCGGTGTCGTCGGCTTTCTGGTCGGCGCGTTTCTGGCCCGTTGCATCCGTCGCTTCAACTACGCCCGCAGCGCCGTCTGGCCGCTCGGCCGGTACTGCGACGACGTCGACGGCTGCTTCGGTCGGCTGCCGTGGTATTCCGGCGTCCCGCTCGTCGGCGGCCTGCTGCTGCGGTTCCGCTGCCCGCACTGCAAGGTTCCGATCCTGCGCCGCGAGGCGGTGGTCGCGCCGCTGACCGCCGCGCTGTTCGTCGGTCTGTTCGCGTTGCACGTCGAAGGGCAGGGCCGCTATCTGCCGCAGTACAACCAGTACTCGTACGACTGGGACAAACTGCTGGCGATGTTCGTCTACCACGCGCTGCTGACGTCGTTCCTCATCGCGGCGACGTTCATCGACCTGGAAGTGATGCAGATTCCCGACGAAGTGACGATCCCCGGCACCGCCCTCGGCATTCTGCTCGGTACGTTCTGGTTCGTCGAACTGCACCCGGTGATGCTCTGGCAGCCGCCGCCGTTCGCCGGCGAGCTGATGTCGCAGCGGCAGTGGGCGGAGTGGTTCGGCGGGGCGGAGAACGTGCCGGCGGCGGCGGAGGCGTTTCGGGCGTGGCTGGCGCCGATTTGGATGTTCCACTGGAATAAGATCATCGGCTTCGCGACCGGCGTGGTCGGGGCGGCGGGTGGGTTCGTGACCGTTTGGACGGTGCGGGCGGTGGCCGGCTGGGCGTTCAACAAGGAAGCGATCGGCTTCGGCGACGTCACGCTGATGATGATGGTCGGGGCCTTCACCGGCTGGCAGACGGTGGTGCTGATCTTCTTCCTGGCGCCCGCGTCGGCGATGTTCTCGGCGTTTGTGGGAGTCGTCTTTTTCCGCTCGCAGGAGCTGCCGTACGGCCCGCATCTTAGCATCGCCACGCTGGTCGTTCTGTTCGCCTGGAACCCGGTGTGGGCCGGCGCCTACCCCAACTTCCAGTTCGGCGTGCAGTTCGTACTGTTGGGGTTGTTGGGCATGTTGACGCTGCTCGCGATCGTGGCGAAGGCGGTCAGCTACGTCGGCCGAATGATCCGCCGGGTGCGCCGCGCGAAGACCCATTGTGGCGAAGGCGTCCCGCCTGCACGAAACACCCACAAGCCGTCGGCGACAAGCGGATTCGTGCAGGCGGGACGCCCGCACCACAAAGCAGGCGGGACGCCTGCACCACAAACCTGAGCCGGTTGCCGTCGCATCTTGCCCCGGATGACGGTTGTATCGGCCGCCGCTTTTTCGACGGCAGACCGTCGGCCCCGAACCGTTTCTGTTTCCCGGCGCGGCGGCCGATGCCTGAAAGGTCGTCGCCATCGACCGCCCCAGGTAGGCGGGAACGGCGACCCACCGGGAACCGCCTCATGCCGCTTCGCCTGCCGAACCTGTCGCCGCGCCTCGTCGCGCTGTTGTTGGCCGTACAGTGGGCCGGCGCGTCCACGGCCGGTGAGCCGGCGGTCGTCGTCGAACCGGCCGGCTGTGAAACCTGCCGGCCCTGTGTGACGCTCGAATCGCTGACTAAGATGAGCTGCTGTGAGTTGGAGAATTTTTACCGCACGCTGAGTCCGGGCGCGACGCCGATCGGCTGTTACCGCGGCAGGCCGATTCTGTGCGGCGGATCGACGAAAGACCGCGTGCGAATGAAACTGATCGGGGCGGCCTGGAAGGGCAAATGCTTCAGCGCCGACGGGACTTGCCTCGTCAATCAGTGGGCCGGCTTCAAGGCGATCCGCGCGGCCGTGCACCCGGGTACGAGTTGGTTCGACGGCGGACCCGTCTTAGAGATGGACTACCAACACACGTCGACCGTCTGGAAAGACACGCGCGACGAACTGCGCGAAGTCTCCCCCGGCCTCTACCTCGGCCGCGCCTACAAACGCCAATGCCCCTGCCCGGAGTTCAGCATGTTCTTCGCGCTGCAAGCCGAGTGCCGCTGACGATTTGAAGGAAATGTTCCGAGCACTCCGCGCTTCAGGAATCGCCGTCGGACGACGCACCCTCTGGTTCGGCGTCCGGGGCGAATGCACCGCGCGACTTGCCGCCGCGAGCTTGGCAGGGCCGTACAGGTGCGGGGCAAGCACATGGAGGACTACCCGCCCCGCCCGCACCCACAGCAGCGGGCCGCCCCCACCAAACATCAGGACGCCGGCCGGGCGACCCTCGGCTTCGAGCCACGCGGCTAGCGCGTCCCACACCTCGCCGCATTGCTCGCTGACGTCGGCCGTATAGCACGGCGCCGGCTGGTCGGGTTGCTCTGCCTTCCAGGATGCCACGACCGCCTCGACCACCTGCCGCGAGAGCCGGGCGTGTATCGCCCAATCAACCCAAAGGAACAGGAACGCGCGAGGCTGGGCCAGTGCCAAAGCGAGGTCGCTTGCATTCCGTATCGGCATCAAAGTCGCGCGCCCTCCGCCTCCGAACGACTCCGCCGGGGGATCAGAAATCATCGATTGACGACATGCCCTGTGATTCGGCGAGCCCTGCTACTCCACGGGCAGGGTGCGGCTCACTAACTCCCCGGCCTCGTACAACGGCCGCAGCACCGCGTCGATGACGGCCGCCGACAACTCGCTGACGACGATCATGTGCCACTCGCCTAAATGCAACTGAACCTGCGTGCCCGGCACCCAGTCGGGCGGTCGGCATCGGTCGCCGCCGCTGATTCGGCCCGTCATGCCTACGAACCGAAAGAAACTCTCCAAGCAAACGGCGGGTTGGGAACCACTCTCGGGCGACGCTCCGCCTGGTTCGCGGTCCGCCGGCCCCTCAAGGTCGTTTTTAGTTTGGCATTTCCTTACCTTATCTTGCTTTGCCTTGCTTTGCCTTGCTTTGCCGTACTTTGCCGTACTTTGCCGTACTTTGCCGTACTACACCAGCATCCAACCGGCCCCTGTACCTCGCCCGGATTTCCGGATCAGCCCCCAGTCCTGCAATAACTTCAGGTCGTAGCGGAGGGTTCGGTCGGACAGCAGCGGGTCGATCCGATCGCGGATCGCCTCCGACCGGACCAGCGTACCGTCCCGCAGCGCGTGCAGGATTCGTCGTTGGCGGTCGGTCAGGTTGTGTTCGATCCGGTGCGGGGGTACGTACGCCTTCGGGATGAACCGCACCACCACGTCGCCGGCGCGCTCTTCGAACTCCGGGGCGGGGTGGCCGGCGGCCACGCATAGGTCGACGATCTTCTGCGTCCCGCGGCCCCATTTCTCGATCAGCCCGCGACGGTAGAACAGGTCGGCCAAGAGCGGGTTTCGCGGCCGCGACTGGTGGTCGCGCAGCAGGTCGGCCACCGTCTGGCCGAATGGCAGGGCGCCGGTGCTGATGATCTCCAGCCGGTCGTCGTACACGGCCACGCTGACCGCACCGCCGACGATCGAGTAGTCGCGGTGGATGAGGGCGTTCACCAACGCCTCGCGCAGGGCCAGCGGCGGGAACAGCGGCTTGTCGATTCGGGTCATGACCCCGGACTCGAACCGACCGGCAACCGGTAGGTGCCGTCGCAGGAACAGGTCGGCCTCGGTCAGCAGCTTGAAGGCGTGGCCGTACAACTGCCGCTCGTCAAGGAATTCGGCCTTCGTCACCCCGCGGAACCGGGCCAGACGCAGCGCGCACTGCGGGTAGTCGGGGAACGGCTTGACGGCGAACGCCACCACGGCCGCCTGGGTGATCGACCCGGTGGTCGCCAGCTCGAGCTTCCGCAGCGCCTCGGCCGGGTCCGTGATCGGCGACTCCAGCCGGTTGGCCGCCACCGCGTCCGACAACATCCGCGCGACCTCGACCATGTCCAAGGCCGGCGCGCCGTCGGCCGGCCGGTTTTCCCACCGCCGAGCGGCGTGGTCCCGCTCCAACAGCAGACGGTGGTACTCGGCCTGGGGCATCACCGAGGTGGTCGAGTTGACGCGACGATACGGCCGGCCTTGGTAGACGTGCGGCGCGGCCGCGCTGGGGCCGACGGCCAGCACCAGAACGGTCCGACCGTTCGCCAACGGCAGCCATTCCTGTCGGACCTCCGCCGGCGGGTCGAAGACGGCCGCCTGGGCCATCTCCTTCTGCGTGGCGTCGGAAACGTCCTGCCCCTGCACCTTCCCGTTCGGCGTGACGCCGACCAACACCCGTCCGCCGGACCCGTTCAGCATGCCGCACACGGTCCGAAGGGCGGTGTCTTTCTCCGCCGTCGACTTCTTGAACTCCAGCGTGTCGGACTCGCCGGCGACGACGACCGCCAGCAGCTCGGCTTCGGTCATGAACTGACCCTCCGCTTACGGACCGACTCTTTGTCTGCGCCGCCGGTTCGACCGTCGTCCATAGCCGGCCTACGACATTGGTTACGACCGGCGGCCGGCCGCCGCAAGCGGTTCGTGGGTCGCCGGGGTTGTACATTGATCGGGGGTGTGACGGGGGAGGTGGGATCGAT
>JBOFFD010000854.1:0-4951 GCA_051648425.1 Planctomycetia bacterium | reverse complement strand
TCGACAGATCCTCGACGTCGCTGAGATAGAAGATGACGTCGGGCCGAAGGTTGAGCGCCATGACGAGCGCCCCCACATGGTTCGACCCGCCCTGGCCTTCGACCTGCATCACGTCTTCGCGGGCCTTTTCGCGGAGTCTGACGCTGGCCTCGACCAACGAGCCGCGCATCAGCCGCTGCGGTTCCTGGTTGTAGAAGATGATTTGGAATTCCATGGTCGGCGAGAGTTTTTCCAGGCTGTCGAGCAGTTCCTTTTTCGCCAATTCCATCGGCCGAGCTTTGAAGTGGGCCATGCTCCACGAGCGGTCGATGACGTAGACGACGCTGCGTCCCTTGGCGACGGCGCCGAAGAAGTCGGCCGCGCCGTCGGCGGCGTCGTTCCCGCCGCCCAGGCTTTTGCCCAGACCGTCGCCGTCGTCGCCGCGTCCCAGGCCGCCGGCTTCCAGACCGTCGGTCGGGGCGGCCGAAGCCAGGCTGCCGAAAACGTCGGCGGTTTCGGCCGCGTCGCCTAGCGCCGGTCCGCGGTCGGCCGCGCGCAGTCCTTCGTCGCCGCCGGACTGCATCGCCGGTTGTTCGTCCAACGGCAGGATGGCCGACTCGAACAGGTTCTGCGGGAGGTCGAGCGCCGTCTCGATGGTTTCAAAGGCTTTTTTCGCGGTCGGCCGTTGCAGTTCGACCAGGCCGAAAGTCATCGCGGTGAACAGCACGGCGTGGAAGCCGAAGCTGACCACCCAAGAGTATTGCGGTGGGATCGGCGAATCGGGGACCGTCGCCGAAGGGGTCGATCGGAAGGAAGCGGTCGGCGTCGCGGCGAAGTCGACGGCCGGCGGGATCGTAGAGCGAGACGTCGCGTCGGGGTTCGCCGGTCCGGTGGACCGTTCGATCACTTGGATTTTCATTCCGAGCGGTTCCTGACGGGACGGAGTCGACGACGGGCGAAATTCGCCCACGGTATTCTACCGCCCCGCCGAAACGGGAACAGGCGTCTCGCAGTGAACCCTACAGCACGAAGTCGCCGTCGTCGAGGTCGTACGCCTGCACGATTCGGGCGCCCTCGGCGATGTTGGGGCCGTAGATCAACTCGGCTGTTCCGCCGACCGCCAGCACGCGGTCACGGTGCATCAGAACGCCCAGGCCGTGGTCGCGGTCCCAGCCGGTTTGAAACTCGAACGAACTGAAGCCGCACTCGTCCAGGCCGCTGTCGGGCAAGCCGACGCCGACCAGTTTGAACAGGTGGTCGACCGCCGTCGGCTCGTCCATCGCCACCAGCGGTTCGATTTCCTTCCAGTACTTCCGCAACTCCTTGACGTGCGGCAAATTCTCGTCGCGGTGTTGCGTCAACTGCTTCCCGTGCCAAGCGAACAGCTTGCGACGCAGGGCCGCTTCGATCACGTCGGCGTTGGCGAGCAGGAAGTCCCACGCGCGCTCTTGGACGCCGCCGAACCCGTTGCCGCTGTAGGCGTACAGCGCCACCTCGATTTCGGCGCCGGCGACGCGGGCCGACGGGCAGCTCGGATCGATGTTCGGTGCTAGGTTTTTGGGAATCTTCAGCTTCGGGTATTCCGGGTACGGCGGCGCGACCGCAACCACCGCGTCCTTGAGCAACGGCTTGGCCGCCCGCCAAACGCGCCGCGAGCCTCCCGATTCCGGTTCGGATTGGAAGTTATCCAGAAAAGCACTCATCGCCTCGCCTCTCGTCTCTTCGATGCCGACAATCTTAGAGGCTTGGCCCGGCGCGTCGTACAATTCGTCGTCGCCGTGCGGACTTCAGCTTGTTTCCGGTTCCGAGCGTTTCTTAGCCGCCGCCTTCTTCAACAATTCCTCCATCAGTTCGTCGACCGGACGGAGCCGGCGGAGGTGCCAATCAAGCCCGCAGGTCTCGCGTAGAACCTTGTACATTTCGTCCGTAAGCAGCACGGCGCGGCAATCGCCGTAGTCGAGTGAGAGATAGATGCGATCCTGGCACGAGGCACTCAATAGTTGATTGACGAGAGCGAAAAACCGGCATGCAGCCAGCTCGCACGAAACTCCATAATCGCTGATCTCCACCCCTTCCGAACCGCGCATCAACATCGTGGAAAGGCCGTTCATCTTGACGATCCAGTCTTGGTCCCAGGAGTGATATTCTTGTTCCCAGAAGTGAGTATCTTCGATGGAATCGAGGGAGATCCCTCGCCCCGAAAGGATATAGCGCAGTTTTTCAAGATACACGAATGGACCATACTCGCTAATCGTCTCGGCGGAAAAATCCATCGCCCGCTGCGCGCACTCGATTTCCAAATCGAAATACTGCGAATCATCGATAGATGTCGACGCCGACACTGCTTCAACGTGTTTCATCTGCTCGTCGGTACAGCAGTCGTACATTCCCAGCGATTTGAGTTTGCGAACCACGGCCGCAAAATTGGATTTCTCAGCCCCATCGTTCATTGCAACCTCGAATTCAATCCCACCGCAGTCGGCCGGCGGTTCCGTCAGTCGCCGGAGACGATCGCCGGGCGGGAGAGGATGTTGTTGGACAGCTCGCCGTAGTGGTCGGACCGCCAGTAGTTCTTGAGGTCTTCGGCGGCGATGAGATGCAGGCCGGGCGTCGCGACGGCGGGGTTGCACAGGATGTACAGGTCGCCTTCGGTGATGTAGCCGACGAGGGCCAGGGTGTGGCCGGCTTCGCCGTCGGGGTACTGCGGGCCGGTGTATTTGAAGTCGATCACCAGTGTGCGGCCGGCGTCGATCTCGCCGCGGGCGAAGGCGGTCGCCTTGGCGAAGCCGGCGTCGTCGGGTGAGAAGGTCACCAGCTTCCAACGCATGTCAAGCTTTTTCCCGGATTCGAGTAGGTCGCCCCAGTCGGTGCCGGTGCCAAGGGGACTTGGGCAGAGCTTTTTCACTTCCCAACTGCCGACCGTCTTCCCCATCGACCGGGCGAACATGGCGCAACTGGTCGCCCCGCAGTTGTTCCAGCCCTGGTGGACGTGCGGCATCGTCGCCAACGCGAACTTGCCCGGTTCCGACTTTCGGTTGCGGTAGTCGATCAGCTTCAGCAGGTCGGCCCCTTGCTGGGCGGCCATTTCATCGCTGGGTTGCGTCGGTTGCCCGGTGGTTTTGGTTGGCTTCATCAATGAGACTTTCGTCCAGGACTCGCGCGCCTTCTCGATTTCGCCGGCCCGGAACTGGATTTCGCCCAAGACGACCAGGCCCGACGGATCGTTCATCCCGGCCGCCAGCTCGGCGAGCCTGCGGGCCTCTTTCGGGTCGGCGGGAACGCCGTCGCCCGCCAGGTAGACCATCGCGGCCGTGGCGGCCGACCGACCGTGGCCCAGCGCCGCCGCATGTTCCCACGCCGCCAGCGCCTTGCCGATATCCTGCTCGACGCCTTGCGCCGCGAAGTAGCACTGACCGAGGTTCCAAGCGGCGGTGGCCGATTTCCCGGAGGCCGCCTTGAAGTAACCGACGGCGATCTCCGGATTGTGTTGCACGCCGCGGCCGACGAAGTACATCCAGCCGACGAAATCCATCGCGGCGGGATCGCCCGAATCGGCGACCATGTGCGCCCACTTCATCGCCTCGGCGTAGTCCCGTTCCACGCCCTTGCCGTCGCGGTAGCGCTGCGCCAACTGCATGCGCGACTGCGGGTCGCCGTTGTTCGCCTGGGCGACCAATTCCGCAACGTCCGGTTCAGGTTTAGCGTCGGCGCCCGACGCCAGTGCGACACATCCAATGAAATAGACGGACAACATGGCGTCTCTCTTCCGTGGCGTTTCGAGTGATGGAACAGCCGGCCGGCCCCCGGCCGTGCCTTGATCGCCGACCGTGAATTGAGCTTACGAGAAATCCGTCCCGGCAACTCAGCCGCCGTCAGGTTCAGACCCTGATCCGCCGTCCGAAGTTTCGCGACGGTTGCGGTCCTTGCCGGCGGGGCTTAGCACCCGCGATTCGTTGTGATGTACTCGGTACGGCGAAACCGGAGGGCCGACCAATCGGCGTCGACCGCCACTATCCGTACGACCTCGAACCCGGCCGCCCCGACTGCAGCCCAACCGGTGTCGCGGTTGAACTCGCACCGGTAGCGCTTCGACGAGCCCTTCGGATAGACCAGCCAGACGATCGGGTCGCCGGTCGCCTTCGGCAGCCACGCCGCCGCCGCTTCGATTTCCGCCAGCGTCCGCACGAATGCGACGGCGAAACCCACCGTCGCCAACGGCGAGGGATCCCGCCGTACGACGACCCCGGCTAGCCCGGCCAGTTCCGGCTCGAAGCCCTCCGGCGCGTTGACCACCAGGACGTCCCGATACGTTCCCAGGTTTAGTTTCGTGAACAACGGAGTCATGATTCCTCCGGAAGCCCCGGTGGATCGGCGCGCCGAAGCTCGCCCAAATCCACGGATCGGTGCGCGCAAAAAATCGCCGGGGCGACGGGCGCACCGGCGATTCGAGTTTCATGGGCGACCGCAGGGAACGGCGGTTATTTCTTCGCGGCGGCGGCCGCGGCGGCCTTGGCGATCTTTTCCTTCAGCGCCTGTGCCCGCTTCAGCGCTTCGGCCCGCTTCTTCAAGCCGACGACGCTGTTGGTCTGACGCACCATCACCATGCCGCCGTTGGCGCCGGGGACGGCCCCTTCGACCAACAGCAGATTGTTTTCCTGGTCGACGCGCACCACCTTCAAGTTGCGGACGGTGCAGCGGGTGTTCCCGTACTGACCGTTCATCTTGAAGCCCCTGCGGACCTTGCCGGGGGTGGTATTGCAACCGATCGACCCGGGCGCGCGGTGTTTCCGCTGAACGCCGTGACCGGTTTCCAAACCGCGGAAGCCGTGCCGTTTCATGGTACCGGAGAAGCCCCGGCCCTTCATCGTGCCGATGACGTCGACGGCCAGGCAGCCGTCGAAGACGCCGATCTTCAGAACTTCGCCTTCCTTCTTGTCGGCGACGGGCGCTTCCAAGCGGACTTCGCGGATGT
>JBOFFD010000853.1:0-4852 GCA_051648425.1 Planctomycetia bacterium | reverse complement strand
CCGACGGGGCCGACTTCCACGTTCGGTTCCGGAGTCCTTGTGTTCCAGCGCCTCACCGACCACGCCTTTCAGAAGGTCATCGACCTCTCGCGCCGCTACGGCGTCAGTGTCGACGCCGTGCAGACCCTCTTGCAGGCCGTCGCCAACGGCGGCGGTACGATGGCCCAATTCAGCCACAACGACCTCGGCGGTTCCGGCCAGTGGATGCAGGGCGGCATGACGATGGTCGGCGACATGTTCAACAACGGTCTGAAATTCACCGTCGACGGCCTCTGCCGCGAGTTGTCCCAACTGCTGCGCGAGCAACCGTTCGCCCCGCCCGAGCCGCCGACCGGCGGTTCCTACGCCACGGGCCCTTCGCCGTCGCAATGGCAGGGCGGCGGTTCGTCGTTCGGTTCGTCCTTTGGCGGATACGGCGACTGGTGGCCCGGCGACCTCGGCCGACCGAACGCCAGCGGCGGCCAGAACAACGTCCGCTACGCCTACTTCGCCGGCCCACGCCGCTTGGCGGTCGACGTCGGCGGCAATGTCGCCGTCTACGACACCCTCGACCACCAGATCGGCGGCGTTTCGCAGCAGCAGGGCGGCGGCTCGTCCTTCACCTTCAGCAGCCAGTACGGCACCGTCGAACTATGGCGGCTGCCGCTCGTCTCCGCCCCCGCCGCGCCGCCCCCGCCTCCGCCTCCCTCGGCCTGGCAGCCGACCGTCCCGCCCCCCCCGCCGCCGCCGCCGGTCGACGCGCAGGAATCCGACGTCTTCGCCAAACTGGAACGGTTGGCCGAACTGAAAGCGCGCGGCATCGTCACCGACGACGAATTCGCCGCTAAGAAGGCCGAACTCTTAAGCCGACTCTAAGACGGCGTCGTTCAGGCGGTCTCAGGCGGTCTCAGGCGGTGTAGGGACAGGCGGCGAGCTGACCGCCGATCTTTGGTTCCAACAGCGGAATGATCGCCGAGCATTCGGGGCGGGCGACCGGGCAGCGGGTGTGGAAGCAACAGCCCGACGGCTTGCGGCGCGGATTGGGAATCTCACCGACGAGCCGAACCCGGCCGCTTCGGTCGCCCCCCGGTTCGGGCCGAGGGATCGCCGACAACAGCGCCTGCGAATATGGGTGGCGCGGCGTATGAAAGACGCCGTCCGACGGGCCGATTTCGACCAGTTTGCCCAGGTACATGACGGCGATGCGGTCGCTGATATGATGCACGACGGAAAGATCGTGCGCGACGAACAGATAAGTCAGACCGAACTCTTCCTGCAAGTCCTGCATCAAGTTGACGACCTGCGCCTGGACGGAAACGTCAAGCGCCGACACTGGTTCGTCGGCGATGATGATCTTCGGCTGGGCGGCCAGGGCGCGGGCGATGCCGATCCGTTGACGCTGCCCGCCGGAGAATTCGTGCGGATACCGCCCGACGGCCTCCATCGGCAGGCCGACCTTTTCCAACAGGTCGACCATCCGTTTGCCGCGGTCGCGGCGATTCAGTTTCGTGTGGATGCGCAGGGGCGCGTCCAAGACGTCGCGCACCGTCATCCGCGGATTCAGCGACGAGTAAGGATCCTGAAAGATCATCTGAAGGTCGGCGCGGTACGGCCGCATCATCAGGTTCGACAACGTCAGCAGGTCGACCGGGCCTTCCTCGGCGTGGTAGATCACCTTGCCTTCGACGACCACCCCCGGCGCCATCGTCGTAAGCAAATTGACGATCGCTTTGGCCGCCGTGCTTTTGCCGCAGCCCGATTCGCCGACCAACCCCAACACTTCGCCTTGGTTCAATGTGAACGACACGTCGTCGACGGCGCGCACCTCGGCCACCTTGCGGCGGAAGACGCCGCCCCACACCGGATAGCGCACGGTCAGATTCTTAACTTCCAACAGTGGGGCGGTCACGGCGCGGTTCCTTGCACGGTCGACGGCCCGATGGTCTTACCGAGCGCTTCCGATTCCACGAGATGGCACCGCGCCAGTCGGCCGCCGCCGAGGTGGTACAGCGGCGGTTCGACCGTCCAACACTTCTCCAGCACTTGGTCGCAGCGGTTGGCGAACTTGCAGCCGGCCGGCATGTTCTGAATCGACGGCACGTTGCCGGGGATCGCGACGAGCCGCCGACGGCGCTCGCCGCGCGCCGGCAGCGACCGCAGCAGGCCCTGCGCGTACGGGTGTTTGGGGTCGGCGAACAACTGCGCCGTCGTCGCCGATTCCTGCACTCGGCCGCCGTACATCACCACCACCCTCTTACAGGTCTCGGCCACCACCGCCAGGTCGTGCGTGATGAGCATGATCGACGCCCCCGGCCGCTGCGCCATCAGTTCGAGCATCAGGTCTAAGATCTGCGCCTGAATGGTGACGTCCAGCGCGGTCGTCGGTTCGTCGGCGACGACCAGCCGCGGGTTGCACAAAAGCGCCATGGCGATCATCACGCGCTGCCGCATCCCGCCCGAAAACTGATACGGATATTCAGACAACCGCCGGGTCGCGTCGGGAATGCCGACCTTGGTCAGCATTTCGGCGGCGCGACGGCGGGCTTCGCGGCCGGAAACCTTTTCGTGGGCGGTCACCGCTTCGGTCAATTGCATGCCGATCGGGAAGACCGGATTGAGCGACGACATCGGTTCCTGAAAGATCATCGCCACGTCGCGGCCGCGGACGTTCCGCAGTTCGGCGGCGGAGAGTTTGAGCAGGTCGCGGCCGTCGAACAGGATCTCACCGCCGGCGATCAAACCCGGCGGCTGCGGAACCAAGCCTAAGATCGACATCGAGGCGACGCTTTTGCCCGACCCCGATTCACCGACGATTCCCAACACTTCGCCGCCGAAGACGTCGAAGGAGACGTCGTCGACCGCTTTGACGAGGCCGCCCTCGGTGCGGAAATAGGTGCAAAGGCCGCGCACCGACAAGAGCGGCGCGGCCGCGGAATTCACTGCGTCGGGTCGTGGCAACGGCGTCGCGTCCAGCGGACGTTCCTTGTTCAAGGGTTCGGCGGTCATTTCAGACGACTGTACACTTTCGGGTCCATCGCTTCGCGGACCGCCTCGCCGATGAAGACGATGAGCTGCAACGTCGCCACGATGGCCAGAAGCGGAAAGACGACGAGGTGCCACTCGCGGAAGTTGTTCTTCCCCTCGCCGATCAGTTCACCCCAACTGGGGGTCGGGGCCGGCAGCCCGAAGCCGAGGAAGTCGAGCGCCGCCAGCGCGGAAATCTCGGCGACGATGGCGAACGGGGCGATGGAGATGACGGGCGTCAGGGCGTTCGGCAGGATGTGGCGGAAGATGATGGAGCGGTGGGTCTCGCCGACGGCGACGGCGGCGGCCACGTACTCCTTCCCCTTCTCGCGCAGGAACTCGCCGCGCACGTAGTAGGAAACGCCGATCCAGCCGAAGGCGGAGAGAATGAACACTAGCAGCAGGAAGCTCGGTTTCAGCATCGAACTAAGGATGATGACGGTATATAAGAACGGCACCGACCCCCAGATCTCGATGAAGCGGACGCCGAGGGAGTCGATCCAGCCGCCGCAGTAGCCTAAGACGCCGCCGACGACGATGCCGGCGGTGAAGGCGCCGGCCGTCACCAGAAGCGCGAAGCTGATCGAGATGCGGAACCCGTAGGCCAACCGCACCAGAATGTCGCGGCCGCGGTCGTCGGTCCCCAGCCAATGCCGGCCGCTCGGTTCGTTCGGCGGATTTTCCTTTTCCTCGAAGTCCTGCTCGATCGGGCCGAACGGATAGACGGGCATCACCACCCAATCGTCGGCGCCGGCGGCGGCGAACTGCTTCCGCAGGGCGCGGTAGTCGGCCTCGCCGTACAGCGGTTCCCCTTTGGCGTTCAATTGCCCGAATTCGCTCGCTTGATAGACCTTGTGTTCAAAGATCCACGACGAACCGATCGGTTGATACAGCCGATGGAGGAACGCGACCACCGGCGGCCGTTTTACTTCGTCGCCGACGCGCGCATCGAACCATTGAAAGTATTCTTCGACCGAGCCGAAGGTGTCGACCCAATAGGTGGCGGCGGCCGGGTAGTAGTTCTTACCCTGGTAATGGACGACGACCGCGCGGTTGTTCATGACGAACGGCAGCAGAAACGACAACAGATAGAGGGTCGTTAGGAAAAGGAAGCTGTACCAACCGCGCTTGAGACGGCGGAAACGGCGCAGCCGAAGCTGCCACAGCGATAAAGGCGGGGAGGACGGTGTCGACGAGGCCAACGGCGTTTCCTTCTTCCCGACTTCCTTGACAGGGCGTCGACGCGAACGCGACGCACCGACTTAATCGAACCGAATCTGAGGGTTGATGATCGCGTACAGCAAGTCGGAGAACAAATTTCCGAACAGCAGCAGCAGCGTGTTGATGACCAGGATGCCCATGACGACGGTGTAATCGCGGTTGACGATTGACGTGAAGCCGAGGTAGCCGATGCCGTCGATGTTGAACACCCATTCGATCAGGTACGAGCCGGCCATGAGCAGGCTGAGGGCGTGCCCCAACCCGGTGGCGAGCGGAATGAGCGAGTTCCGCAGCGCGTGCAGGAAGAAGATGCGGCGCGGATGCAGCCCCTTGGCGTACGCCGTTCGGATGTAGTCTTGGCCTAAGACGTCGAGCAGGGTGTTCTTCGTCAGGATGGTCAAGGTGGCGAACTGGCCGATCATGTAGCAGACGATCGGCAGGAAGGTGTGCCACAATTGGTCGACCGCCTTGCCGGCGAACGACATTCGCTTCCATTGGAAGTCGCCGAACTCGTCGCGCAGGCGGTCGGGGTCTTCGATCTTCTTAACGATCGACGGCAGTTCGTCGAAGCTGGCGCTGCGGAAGCCGCCGAGCGGAAAGACGTCGAGGAACCGACCGCTGGAGAGTA
>JBOFFD010000852.1:0-3071 GCA_051648425.1 Planctomycetia bacterium | reverse complement strand
ATGAACGCGATGGCCAGTTTGATCGGGTTGATGTTCGGTTCGACCACCACCGTGAAGAAGAACCGCAGCAGCAGCGCGAGCGGCATCCAGACAAGCCCCAGCGTCGCTCGCGCGCCTTTCGTCCACGACGAATCGGTCGCTTGGAATCTAAGTTGCTCGTCGACCCAGTGGATCACCAGCAGCACCAGGTCGCTCAGGTTCTGAAAGAAGCGGTGGACGACGCCGTAGAGGCGTCGCAGCAGATTGAACCGCACTTGGTGGACGACGAGTTCCAAAAGCTCGGCGAACGATTCGGCGGAGTTGTAGCCGAACCGGGAATTGATGAATAGCGCCATCATCAAAAAGACGATGGAAGTCGGCCGAATTCCCAGGTGGACGTCGACGATCGACGCCGCCGCCAGCCAAACAAAGCCTGTAAGAACCGCCGGCCGTAAGACGTACAGCATGAGCAGGGCCGAGGCCCAACTTTTCAGCGCCGCGGCCAGTCGGCTCCAGGGGACGATCCGTCGCGGAACATCCACGAGGACTATGTAGCCCGCTTGATAGACGCTCCGTCCCACGTTTCCGAACAGCCAGCGCAGCCGCGTGCCGTTCATCAGCTCGATGACCGCCAATCCCGCCGGCCAACAGGTCCATTCCGGTTTAAGAGTCGCGTCGATATGAAATTCGTGGTAGAGGAAGTATTCCGCCAAGTACAGCAGAACGAAGGCGCCGCCGAACGGTACCAGCAGGTTGCGGCAAAGAAATCGGCCGACGCCGGTTCCGAACGCCAACGAACTGATTCGTTCCAGTCCGCGCATGTAGAAGTCGGCGCGCTGATACACGCCTTCCAACTGCAACCCCAGCCGGCGGTCGAGACGTATGAGAGGATCGCCCCGATAGAACGCGCGCGGGTCGGAGAGGTCCGCCAGTTTCAGTTGGTTCCGCGAGATGCAGTCGCGCAAGTTGGAGAACGACACGAACCCCGTCATGGCGACGCGGTCGAGCAGTTCGTCGATCATCTTCCGCTCGGCGACCTTTTCCGGGCCAGGCCGACCGACCAGCCCCACGTCCTCGAAGGCGTCGCTCAGCACCGGCCGGAACTTTTCTCTAAGACGGTGTTCGGTGCGCTCTTGCGAGGCGTGGAAGAGCCGAGTCAATTCGACGCGCTGTTCGTCGGAGATGCGGGCGAGGGTGACGTGCCCCGCCGCCCGTTGCAGGCCGTTCGCCACCCGCACGAGCTGTACGCTGGAAAGCGGCCGTTCCATCGGCCGCTGCCCCAGGCTTAAGACCGTTTCGTACAGATCGAAGACGTAAAGTTTCCGTTCACTTTCCCGACACAGTTTCTGAAGATCGAAGAGCAGGGCGGCTTCCACCGGCGCCGTCCCTTGGTCCGACTTCTCCAAGAGCGGCACCAGCGTGTCGCGCCACTGTTTGACTTCTTCGTCGGGCAGTTTCAGCGCCGTCCGCATCCGGCCGACCAACGTTTCGATTTGCCCGCGGGCCTTCTCGGCGGTGTGCGCCGCCAGCGCCGCCGGCGCCACCCGCACCGCTCGCATGTATGTGATCGCGGTGCGCACATTGTTCGCGCCGCGGGCCGTCCCGTCGGCCTGGCTCGACAGTTTCCAGTAGTAGTCGTGCGATTCGTCCGACCGCGAATCGGCGCGCACCTCCGGCTCGGGCGCGTGCGCCGGCCTCACGCCGCGAAACAAGGCGTCCGCGTCCAGGTGCCGCGCCACCCACGCATCCACCAAACTGAAATCCTCGAGCGACGGGAAGAACGTCTTCAACAGGTTGCCGCGGAAGTATTTCAACTCCAGGTACAAGGCCGTGAACGCCACCGCCGTTTGTTCGTTCGTCGCCGACCGCCCGATGTATCCCTCGTCGCGCAGCACTTTGGCGATTTCCGCGAACTCGGTCGCGCCCAGCGTCAACGCCAAATCGCGAGTCGATTCCGCGAACTCCGTCCCGTCGCACTTTTCTTGAAGCAGCCGCGCGGCGTGGCCGTGGAAAAGCAGCCGCCAGTAGCGCAGCAGCGTTTCGCCGTCGGTCCATTCGTGCAGTTGTTCGGGCGTCGGCCGACAGAGCAAGACGACCGTCGGCGGCAACAGCCGGTCGGCTTCCAAATCCAGTTCGTCTTCATCGACGTAGCGGAACAACACCGGCCGTCGGCAGGGGGCCGATCGATCGCCCAATCGGCTTAGCTGCCAATGCTCAAGGCCGTTTTCCGCCTGCAACACCCGCCGGAAGACGCGCGGCGGCGTCAGCAACGCGGCTGGGTCGGTGGCGTAAAGCGTCGCTTTCAGTGTTTCCAGTCTCATGGCGAACCTCGGACCGGCGTTGTGAACGAGACCGACGGCGTCGTGCGTCGGGCGAGTCGTTCGTCGACCACTCGTCCGTGGAGATCGTTCGGCCGGCAACAGCCTTCGGGGAAGCGAGCTGCGAAGTGAGGCGTGGCGCCGACGGCCAGAGCGCCGCCGCCGAGGCCCAATGGGCACGGGCGCCCCAGGCGGGCGCCCTTCGGTTGGTTGTTGGTCATCGCCGTGTTCTCTTAAGGGAAAAATTCACGGCGGACGGTCGATCAGCGCTTGGTCTTCATCGCCTCGACGACCGCTTCGCCCATTTTCGCCGGCGTGTCGACGACCACGATGCCCGCTTCACGCAGCGCCGCGACCTTGTCGGACGCCTTGCCGCTGCCGCCGGAAATGATGGCGCCGGCGTGGCCCATCCGCTTGCCGGGCGGAGCCGTCTGGCCGGCGATGAACGCCGCCATCGGCTTGGTGACGTGGGCCTTGGCGAAGGCGGCCGCTTGTTCTTCGGCGTCGCCGCCGATCTCGCCCATCATCAAGATCGCTTCGGTGCCGGGGTCTTCCTGGAACATCCGGATGACGTCGGTGAACGACATGCCGTTGACCGGGTCGCCGCCGATGCCGACGCAGGTCGACTGGCCCAGGCCCAGGTTCGTGAGCTGCCACACCGCTTCATACGTCAGCGTGCCCGACCGGCTGACGACGCCGACCCCGCCCGCCTTGTGGATGTAGCCCGGCATGATGCCGATCTTGCACTGACCGGGGGTGATGACGCCGGGGCAG
>JBOFFD010000851.1:0-8424 GCA_051648425.1 Planctomycetia bacterium | reverse complement strand
ACCGCGTCAAATCCAGATACACCCGCGGCACCGCCCGTTCGACCACCCGCAGCTTGCGGCAAGCGGTCTGCACCCAAAATTCGAGCGGCATGGCGTAGCCGTCGACCGTCAAATCGAGCGTCTTCACCGCCGAAACCCGGTACGCCTTGAAGCCGCAGAAGGCGTCCGTCAGGTTGTAGCCCAGCCGGGCGTTCAGATGGTCGGTGATGAGCGAATTGATGCGCCGTCGTTCGATCGGCGCCGACGTATTCTCGGCGAACTCGTGGATGTACCGCGACCCGGAGACGACGTCGGCGTCGCGACACGCCTCGACGAATTCCGGGATTAAGAGAGGCGAATGCTGACCGTCGCTGTCCATCGTCACGACGCATTCGAAGCCGTGGCGGGCGGCGTAGTCGAAGGCGGTGCGTAGAGCGGCGCCGTAGCCGCGGTTCGGTTCATGCCGAACGACCCGCACCGTTGGGAACTCGGCGAGCCGCTGAGGGGTGGCGTCGGTCGAACCGTCGTCGACGACGAGGATTTCCGGCGCGATCGGCAGCGTCTGTCGCAACACGCCGGCGATCGACTTTTCTTCGTTGTAGACCGGAATGGCGACGAGGGTCTTCATCCGTTCCTCCGCAAGAACGCTGCAATTCGACCGCGGACCCGAAGTGGAGTCGAACGGACGAACGGATTCATTGGCGACCAAGGGACCGTCGATCGATCGCGTCCATTGCGGCTGAAACAATGGACGGCGCGGCGGCGGTCCGACGGGTCGAAAGCATTCGACGCATCGATCGTTAGCCTGCGAAGAGATCGTATCCCGATGATTTCTAGTTCGACTCGGCGTCCTGTCAACGGAACGCCGTCGGCGAAACGTCCCCATACCATAGTCCGCGACCTCGCCGCCGGTTGCTGGAACCTTTCGCAACAGAGCCGCCCTTGCTCACCGCCGGGGCGATTTTCGGGATGACGCCATGCACGACGCCGATATCGGGTGGGAATTTTGGATGGACGTCGGCGGGACGTTCACCGATTGCCTGGCCCGCGGCCCCGACGGAACGCTTCGCACGCACAAGCTGCTTTCGAGCGGCGTCTACCGCGGCCGGCTCGCCGCCGGTTCCACCCGATCCGTACTGAAAACGACCGACCGCGCCGGCGATCCGTTCGGCTTCTTCGTCGGCTTCCAAGTCGTTCTGTTGGACGCCGCCGGCGCGCCACTGGGGGGCGGGACGGCCGAGGTCGCGTCGTTCGATCCCGCCGCCGGCGCCATGGAACTGAAGACGCCGCTCGGCGTCGACCCCGCCCCCGGTCGGCTGTACGAACTAAGCTGCGGCGGCGAAGCGCCGGTGGTGGGCGTCCGCTGGCTGCTCGGCCGACCGCTGAACCAATCCGTGGGCGCCGTGCGCATTCGGTTGGGCACCACCCGCGGCACCAACGCCTTGCTCGAACGGCGCGGGGCGGCCACCGCGTTCGTCGCCACCCGCGGTTTCGGCGACGTTCTGCGCATCGGCTACCAAAATCGGCCGCGGTTGTTCGATCTCGCCATCCGCAAGCCGACCGACCTGTATCAAGCCGTCGTCGAAGTCGACGAACGGATCGACGCCCAAGGCAACGTTCTTCGGCCGCTCGACCCCGCCGCCGTCGAACGGTTGCTGGCCCCGCTGCGCGAGCAGGGGATCGTGTCGCTGGCGGTCTGTTTGATGAACAGCTACCGCCGGTCCGACCACGAAGAACTGGTGGCGCGGGCGGCGGCGGCGGTCGGGTTCGAGCATGTGTCGCTGTCGTCGCGGTTGTCGCCGTTGCAGCGCATCGTGCCGCGCGGCGAGACGACCGTGGTCGACGCCTATCTTACACCGATTCTGCGCGACTACGTCGCCGGCATTCAAGGCAAACTGCCCCGCGCGCGCATTCAGATGATGACCAGCGCCGGCAGTTTGGCGGCGGCGGAAACGTTCGTCGGGAAAGACAGCGTTCTTAGCGGGCCGGCGGGCGGCGTGGTGGGGGTGGCGCGAGCGGCGGCGGCGGCCGGGCTTGCGAAAGTGGTCGGCTTCGACATGGGCGGCACCAGCACCGACGTCTGCCGGTACGACGGCACGTTCGAGCGCCGCTACGTCATGGAACTGAGCGACGCCCGATCGAACACGCACGTCCGCATCGTGGCGCCGATGCTGGCGATCGAAACGGTCGCCGCCGGCGGCGGCTCGCTGTGTACCTTCGACGGCCAGCGGGTGGTGGTTGGTCCGCGCAGCGCCGGCAGCGACCCGGGCCCAGCCTGCTACGGGCGCGGCGGACCGCTCTGCGTCACCGACGTCAACGTCGCCCTCGGCCGGGTGCCCGAAGACCAGTTCTCGATTCCGCTCGACCGCGACGCGGTGGACCGTCGGCTCGACGCTCTGGTCGCGGAGGTGGCGACCGCTACTGGGAAGGCGTACACCCGCGAGGAACTGGCCGCCGGCTTCGTGGCCGTCGCCAACGCGAACATGGCCGCCGCCGTGAAGAAGGTGTCGATCGCGCGGGGGTACGATCTGCGCGACCACGCGCTCGTCAGTTTCGGCGGCGCGGGCGGCCAGCACGCCTGCGCGCTGGCCCGCGAGCTGGGAATGCGCACCGTCTTACAGCACCCGTACGCGGGCATTCTTAGTGCGTTCGGCATCGGCAACGCAGCGGTGTCTAAGTTCGCGGCGCGGGACGTGGGCCTGCCGCTGGATCAAGCCGCCGTCGTCGTCGCGGAACGCTTCGCCGAACTGGAATCGGAGACCGCCGCCGCGTTGGCCGCCGAGGAAACCGCCGGCGCGCGGGTCGCGCCGCCGTGTCGACTCTTAGACCTGCGGTACGTCGGTCAAGACGCCGTGTTGACGATCCCCGAGCCGGCCGACGGCGACTACGGCGCCGCCTTCGCCGCCGAGCACCGCCGCTGCTTCGGCTTCGCCTACCCCGGCCGAGCGGTGGAAGTGCGCGCCGCCCGCGTCGAACAGACCGCCGGCCGGCCCGCCCCGGCCGCGGCCGTCGGCGGCGTCACACCCCGCAACGCCGTCCCGCGCCGGGTCGACCGGGCCTATTTCGACGGCGCCTGGCGCGAAACGGCGATCTTCCATCGGGCCGACCTGCAACCCGGCGACCGCTTCACCGGTCCGGCCGTCGTCGTCGAAGGACTCAGCACCGTGGTCGTCGAGCCGGGTTGGTCGGTCGTAACCACCGCCGCCGGCGACCTGTTGCTGACCGACGAACTCGGTCGCGCCGACGCGGTAAGATCCTCCACCGACTGCGACCCGGTCGCCCTGGAACTTTTTAACAACCTGTTCACTCAGATCGCCGAACAGATGGGGGTGGTCTTACAAAAGACCGCGCTGTCGACGAACGTGAAGGAACGGCTCGACTTCTCGTGCGCCGTCTTCACCGCGACCGGCGACCTGGTCGTCAACGCGCCGCACATTCCGGTGCATTTGGGCGCGATGGGTGAAACGGTGCGCGGCGTGCTGCGCGACGCCCCCGACATGAGACCGGGCGACGTGTTCGTCACCAACGACCCGTACCGCGGCGGCAGCCACCTGCCCGACGTCACCGTGGTGACGCCGGTGTTCGACGCCGTCGGCCGGCTGCTGTTCTTCACCGGCAGCCGGGCGCACCACGCCGAGATCGGCGGCGTGGCGCCGGGGTCGATGCCGCCGTTTTCCCATTCGCTGGCCGAGGAAGGGGTTCTTATTCGCACGTGCCGCCTGGTCGCCGCCGGCGTCTCGCAGGAAGACGGAATCCGCCGGCTGCTCTTGGACGCTCCGCACCCGACGCGGTCGATCGAAGAGAACTTGGCCGACCTACGGGCGCAGACGGCGGCGAACAACATCGGCGCGACCCAGCTTCTGGAGGTCGTCGACCGCTTCGGCCTGGAGGTGGTGCGGGCGTACATGGGCCACATCCGCTTGGCGGCCGAGCGGACCATGCGGCGGGCGTTGGCGAGGCTGCCGGCGGGCCGCCGCGAGTTCCGCGACCGGCTCGACGACGGCTCGGCGATCGTGGTCGCGGTGACGATCCGTCACACGGCCGACGGCGGCGAGGTTGAAATCGACTTCGCCGGCACCGGACCGGTGGCGACCGGGAATCTGAACGCCAATTCGGCGATCGTAAGGGCTGCCGTCTTATACAGTCTAAGATGCCTCGTCGACGACGACGTGCCTCTGAACGACGGCGTGCTGGCGCCGGTGACGCTGACGGTGCCCGCGGGCACGCTGCTAAGCCCGCCGGCCGATCCCGACCCCGCCCGCTGCCCGGCGGTGGTGGGCGGCAACGTCGAGACTTCGCAGCGGGTGGTCGACGTTCTGTTGGGCGCGCTGGGGGCGGCGGCGGCCGGCCAAGGGACGATGAACAACTTTCTGTTCGGGCGCGCCGCCGGCGGCGCCAAGCCCCCGTTCGGCTACTACGAAACAATCGGCGGCGGGGCGGGCGCCACCCC
The DNA here is from genome assembly GCA_051648425.1 of Planctomycetia bacterium. Taxonomy (GTDB): domain Bacteria; phylum Planctomycetota; class Planctomycetia; order Kolteriales; family Kolteriaceae; genus JBOFFD01. Next base: position 3,995 of record JBOFFD010000851.1, on the reverse strand, counting down.
ATCGTCCGCCGGCGCCGACGCCGTCCACACCCACATGACCAACACCCGCCTCACCGACCCCGAAGTGTTCGAGGACCGTTACCCTGTCCGCTTGCGCGAGTTTTCGATCCGGCGCGGCAGCGGCGGCGCGGGACGGTTCCCCGGCGGTTCGGGCATCATCCGCGAGGTCGAGTTCCTGGAACCGCTCGCCGTTTCACTGCTCACCAACCGCCGCACCACGGCGCCATACGGCATGGCGGGCGGGGCGCCGGGGGCGTCGGGCCGAAACCTGCTGCGACGAGCGGGCGAGACCGATTGGACGGAACTGCCGCCGGCGGCGCAGTTGGCGGTCGAACCGGGCGACGTCCTTCGCCTGGAAACCCCCGGCGGCGGCGGCTGGGGCGAACCATACTGAGGAACGGGCAGGTTGATGCGCCGCTGTTCCGGTCGTCGCTGCGGCGGCTGGCTGCGCCTCCGTCAGAGCCCGAAGCGTGAGCGAAGGTCCGGACGGCGGAGCGTACTACATCGAATCCGGATTCTTCGCAGTAAGACGCCCCGTTCGGAACTTCGCTCACGCTTCGGGCTCCGTCGGACGATCGGTCCGCCGATCGTCGTCTAGGAAGCCGCCGACCGCTCCACCCTGTACTTCCGCCGTGAAGCCGCATAACAACTTTCGAGACGGCAAGCGCGGCCCCTATCTCGGAAACGACACCTCATGGCGAACGTTTTTCTCGGCGTCGACGTCGGCACCAGCGGCACCAAATCGTTGGCGATGACGGCCGACGGCGCCATCCTGGCGTCGGCTTCGGCGGAATACCCCTGCTCCAACCCCAAACCGGGCTGGTCGGAGCAAGACCCGGAACTCTGGTGGACCGCCGCCCAATCCACCGTCGCGGCGCTCTTGGCCAAGGGGTCGATCAAGGCCGACGACGTCAAGGCGATCGGTCTGTCCGGGCAGATGCACGGCTCGGTCTTTCTCGACGCCGACGACGTCGTCGTCCGGCCGGCGCTGTTGTGGAACGACCAGCGCACCGCCGCCGAGTGCGCCGAAATCGAATCGGCCGCCGGCGGCCGCGACGCCCTACTGGCGATGGTCGCCAACCCCGCCCTCACCGGCTTCACCGCCCCCAAAATCCTCTGGCTCCGCAACCACGAGCCGCGTCATTTCGAGCGGGTGCGGAAGGTGCTGCTGCCGAAAGACTACGTCCGCCTGCGACTGACCGGGGAATACGCCACCGAAGTCAGCGACGCCTCGGGCACGCTGTTACTCGACGTCGTCGGCCGGCGATGGTCGCGGCCGTTGCTCGACAAGCTCCGCCTCGATCCGTCGCTGTTGCCGGAGGTGTACGAATCGCCGGAAATCTCCGGGCGCCTCACCGCCGCCGCCGCCAAAGCGCTTGGCTTGAACGCCGGGACGCCCGTCGTGGGCGGGGGCGGCGACCAAGCCGCCGGGGCCGTCGGCAACGGCATCGTCGCCAAAGGCGTGGTCTCCGCGGTGCTGGGCACCAGCGGCGTCGTCTTCGCGCACAGCGACGAACCGAAGGTCGACCCGGCCGGCCGACTGCACACCTTCTGTCACGCGGCGCCGGGCAAATGGCACCAGATGGGGGTCATGCTGTCGGCCGGAGGCAGTCTGCAATGGTTCCGCAACCAAGTCGGCTGCATCGAAATCGACCAAGCCCGCGCCGCCGGCGTCGACCCGTACGTCGCGCTTTCAGACTTGGCGGCGACGGCTCCGCTGGGCTGCGAAGGACTGTACTTCCTCCCCTACCTCACCGGCGAACGGACGCCCTACGCCGACCCCGCCGCCCGCGGCGCGTGGATCGGTCTGACGCCGCGGCACGGTCGCGCCGCCTTGGTGCGCGCCGTCTTTGAAGGCGTGACCTACGGCATGCGGGATTCGCTCGATCTCATCCGCGGCATGGGCGTGCCGATCGACGAGGTGCGGGCGTCGGGCGGCGGGGCGCGCAGCCCGTTCTGGCGGCAGATGCAGGCCGACGTCTACGGGTCGCGGGTGGTGGTCGTCAACGCCGAGGAAGGACCAGCCTACGGCGCCGCCTTGTTGGCGGCCGTCGGGGCCGGTGAATACGCCACGGTGGAGGAAGCCTGCGCCGCGACGATCCGCGTCGTCGGCGAAACCTCGCCGAACCCCGAAAGCAAAATCGCCTACGACCGCGCCTTCCCCCTCTTCGGCGAACTGTACCACGCTCTGAAAGACTTGTTCCCTAAGATGAGTGCGGTGTAAGACCGCGGGTCTTCCATCGTCGGCCGCTTCAGAAGCCGCCGACCGCGCCGGTGATTTGCTGGTCGTTCACCGCCGTGACGCTCTGAATGTTCGGCTGCAACTGCATGCGGACGTACCGGCGGTCGGGCGACACGATGACTTGACCGACCAGTGACGTGCCGACCGGCACGATGGTGATGGTCGGGTCGAAGGCGACGGCGCCGCCGCTGGCGACGGCCCGGCCGCCGGTGATGAACGGCACCCCGCCGCCGGTGGCGAAGCCGCCGCCGCCGCCGATCTGCGCCAGTGGCTGGGCGCCGCGCAGGCGGTCGGCGCCGACCCTCATGCCGTCGCCGGCGGCGACCACGCCCTGGCCCAGCAGTTGCCGCAATTGCAGACGAGGGTTCAATTCCCGGCCGCGCGGCGTCAGGTCGACCGCCAGTCCGACGTCGGGACTCAAGACCGCCGGTTCCCGCCGGCGGCCGCCTTTTAGAGCCACCGTCACCGGTTTGGTCGGACCAGCCGCCGGGTCGATCTTCACCGTATGCCGTTCGCGCGTCTCCCGCGGCGTGCCGGCGAACCGCACCACGTCGACCGCCGCCGTGCCGTTGGTCGGCGTCCCCCAGATCGGCTTCAAGACGATCTCGTACGTTCCGTCGACCGCTTCGCCGACGACGTACGATTCCTTCGTCCCCAGGCCGTCGGAGGTGAGCACGCCGCCGTTGGTCGTGCGGGGCGTCGGCGGCGAACAGAGGAAGTCGCCCGGTTCGATCACGTAGACGTCGACGTCGGCCTCGCCGGCCCAACTCACGGTGACGACGAGGTCGCGCTCCTGCGCCTTGGCGACCACCTGCGCCAGTCGGTCGGCGGCGGCCGACTTGCCGTCCGTCCGCAAACGGTCTTCGGCTTCGCGCAGCCGCAGCCGGGCTTTGCCGTGGATCTCGGCGGCGTCGCCCGGCCACTCGCGACCGAGCAGCTCGGCGCCGGCCCACGCCAGCGACTCGACGTCGCCGCTCTTTTCGGCCGCGTCGACGAGCAGCGCCAGCGTGTTCACCGATCCGGGGACGGCCGTCGCGGTTTCGCGCAGCAGCTTGGTCGCCTCGGCCAACTGGCCCGCCTCGGAAAGCGCGGCGGCCGCCTGCCACCGGCCTGTCAGTCCGCCGGCGTCGGATGTCAGTTCCACCAACGACGCCAGGCAGTCGCGCACGACGGCCGGCTCGGCGCCGTCGAGTTGCAAGCCCAGCGCCAGCGCTTCGATCAACCACGGTTGGGCGCCGCGGCGGCGGACCGTCGCCTTCAGCATCTCCACCACCTGCTTGTGTTCGCCGGCGTTGGCCAGAAGCGACGCCGCCCACTTCAGCGCGGGGTCGGACTCGTTACGGACCGCGAAGTGGGCGTCCCACGCCTCCGGCGTCGGCGGCCCGGACCGCTTGGCGGCGGCCTGCGGTCGATCGGTCGCATCCTTGGCGGCCGGCTTGGGGTTTTCGGCGGTCGGTTGGACGCCGCAGAGGGCGTCGAGCACCGGCCCGACCTCGCCGTGGACTTCCGCCTTGTTGGTGGCGACGAGGTTCAAGCGGAACGCTTCGAGCGAACCGGGGCCGCCGGCGGCATTCCACGTTTCGGGCGACAGCACCGATTGGATGAGGTCGATCAGTTCCTGGCTGATATCGGCTCCTTGCAAGCCGCCGCCCGCCCCGCCGCCTCCTTGACCGCCGCCACCCTGGTTGCCGCCCCGGCCGCCGCCGCCGATCCCGGCGCCGCCGCCGCCGAAGCCGCCCTGCCCGCCGAGGCC
>JBOFFD010000850.1:0-1986 GCA_051648425.1 Planctomycetia bacterium | reverse complement strand
GGGACGCCGCCGAGAACCGCGTCGTCCTGCCCGACGATTTCGCCGACGTGGTGGCGGCAGACCTCTGGCCGGAACTCGACCGCGCCACCGAAGAAGGCGTCGAAGACGTCCTCCTCGACTGGATTCATCAGGAAGACGTCGCGCTCGCCGAATTCATCTTCCACCGCGGCGAACACTTTTTGGAACGCACCGCGCTCGTGGAACGGCTGTACCAGGCGGCCGTCGGCGGCGAGGGCGCCGGTCTCGTTTTGACCGGGCCGCCGGGGGCCGGCAAGAGCAGCATCTTCGCCCGCATGAACCTGCGGTTGCAGGCGGACCACGAGAGCGGCCGGCTGCTGCTTTTGTCGCACGCCTTCGGTATCAGTCGGCGGTCGACGGCCGCCGTCGACGTACTGCGCCGCTGGATCCGTCTGCTGGTCGGCGGCCCCGACCAGAATCCCATCGCCGACGACGCCGACGACAAAACCGTCGAAGAGTCCTTCGCCGGGCTGTTGCGGGAGAACGCGGCGACGAAGCGCGTCGTGCTGTGGCTCGACGCCCTCGATCAGATGGAACCGGCGGAGCGGTCGCGGTTGTTCGTTTGGCTGCCGGCGGTTCTGCCGGAGAACGTTTGCGTCTTCGCCACGTCGCTCGACGTCCCCGCCGCGAAAGCGCTCAAGGAACGCTGCAACCTGAAGGTGGAAGCCGTGCCCCCCTTGGACCCGAAGGAAGCGGAAGCGATTCTGATGGAACGGGCCGGCCGCGCGGGGAAGACGTTCAACCGCGGCGTCCTCAACGCTTTGCTGGAAACGCCGACGGCGGCCGCCGACGCCACCCGCGCCTGCGTCAACCCGCTGTGGCTGGAACTGGCCGTCGACCGCCTCTTCCATCTCGACGCCGCCGACTACCGCCGTGAAGAAGTCGAAGAGCAATTCACGACGATCCCGGACGCCGGCGACCGCCGCGTCGCCCTGCTGCTCGACGTCGCCCACAGTCTCCCCGGCGACGTCGCCGGCCTGTACGACCTGCTGCTCGCCCGCATCGAGCAGTGGATCGGCGAGGAAGTCACGCGCGCCTTCGCGGTCGCGGTCGGCCTCAGTCGGTTCGGCTGGCGCGAGGCCGACCTGCGGTCGCTGTTACTGGAGGCGATGCCGAACGGCGTTTGGGACGACCTCACCTTCCAACGGCTGCGGCGGTCGTTCCGCGCCCACCTCGTCGAGTTCCGCAGCCGAATCGACGGCGAAGCGTCGGCGCCGGCCGAACGCTACGACTTCTTCCACCGCCAAATGCGCGAAGCCGTCACCCGCCGTTACCTCGCGGCGCCGGAGGGCGCCCGGAACATCCACGCCGTCCTCGCCCGGCATCTGCAATCCCTGGCCGCTGACGACCCCACGCGCGTCGATGAATCGCTCTACCACCTGATCCACGCCGACCAACCCCGGCTGGCCGCCTTAGAGTACGCCTTGCTGCTGGAAACCGCTAAGGCGACGGCGGCCACCCGCGCCCTGGCCGACCATCTTCGCCTTGACCCGAAAAGCGGAATTTTTTTTCTGAGCCGCCTTTTGGGCGGCGAAGAGGCCGACCTGGCGCCCGTCGTCGTCTTTGAAGTGGCGAACGCCTGCAACTTCGACCTCCACGACGCCTTCCGCAATGAGCACAGCACCGACCTCCGCCGCGACATCCTCGTCGCCGCGGCTGCCGCCTTCCAAAGACTCCAACCCGTCCAGGAATGGCGGAACCGCGCCGACCGCGACCTCTCCGTCTCCTTCAACAAACTCGGCCAACTCGAAAACGCCGCCGGCCGCACCGACCTCGCCCGCTCCTTCTTCGACCAGGACCTCGCCATCGCCCGCCGCCTCGCCGCCGCCCTGCCCGACGACGTCCAGGCCCAACGCGACCTTGGCGTCAGTTTCGAGCGGCTTGGTTCGGTCGCGGATTCTCCCGAAGAACAAGAAGACTGGTTGCGACAGGCCGTCGCCGTCTACGACAGGCTACGCTCGCGGATGC
>JBOFFD010000849.1:0-10062 GCA_051648425.1 Planctomycetia bacterium | reverse complement strand
TCCGCCCCGCCCTGGTGGAAGCATTCGCCGGCGTGGGGTTGGAACCGCGCAACCTGCCGGAACGGGTCGCGCTCGCCAAGCTGATCGAGGAACTGCTCGACCGCATCGTCGAAACCGGCTTCCTGTCGATGGGCGACCTTCGCGACGCCCTCTCGCGCAGCAACTTGAAACTGCCCGACGTCGCCGGCGTCGGCGACCTCGCCTTCGGCGACGCCCTTTTAAGATTGAACGACCGCCTCGCCCAGTCGCTGCGCGGCGTCTACCATCGCGGCGAGGTCTACCTCCGCTGGCTGCACACCTTCAGCGCGCTCGGCTTCGGCACGCCGTTCGGCCGACTGCTTACTAAGAACGTCGCCCTGCCGTTCGGCGGCGCCTTCGTCTTACTCGAAGGCGCGCAGCACATCCTGGTCGAACCGGTGGAACATCTTTTCCACGTACACGCCCCTTATCATCTCAACGCCACCTGGCCGGCTCTTTTTTGGACCGGTCTTTTCCTGTACGGCCTCTTATACCTGCCCCTCTTCCGCAGCGCGGTTTGGAACACATTCGTCCTCTTAGGACGGTCGCTGCGGCTCGTCTTCCACCGCATTCCGTTGGCCGTCTGGAACAGCGCCCCGCTGCGGGCGCTGCGCGCCAGTTGGGCGTACCGCCAATTCATGCGCTGGCTGCTGCGGCCGGCGCTTCTCACCGTCGCAGCCTACGCCGTCCTCGACCCGCGCTACGGCGGCACCGGGGTCATGACGTATTTGCTCTGGTTGGTCTTCGGCGTGGTGTTCGTGTTGACGAATTCCCGGCCCGGCCGAGTGCTGGAAGAAGCCGTCGTCGATTGGTCGATCCATGCGTGGCAGCAGTTCCGCGCCACCATTCTGCTGGGGCTGGCGCAGTGGGTGGTCGAACAGTTCAAACGCGCCGTCGAGCGCGTGGAACAGTGGCTGTACGCCATCGACGAAGCGATGCTGTTCCGCCCCGGCGAAAGTTGGCTCGTGCGCCTCTTGAAGCCGCCGGCCGCCGTGGCGTGGGCGGGCGTCCGCTACGTCGTCCGCTTCTGCATCGTCCTCTTAGTCGAACCCCAGATCAACCCGATCAAACACTTCCCGGTCGTCACCGTCGGCCACAAGCTGCTTTGGCCGATGCTGCCGGCCCTCATCGGCCTTTTTGAAACGACCTTCGGCTTCGACAAGGAATGGTCGGTCTTCCTGGCGCTGGGCATCATCAACGGCTGCCCCGGCATTTTCGGTTTCTTCGTGTGGGAACTCAAAGAGAACTGGAAGCTGTTCGAGGCCAACCGCGCGAAGGAACTTCATGGCGTGCGCATCGGCGGCCATGGCGAAACCATGACCGGCCTTTTGCGGCCCGGCTTCCATTCCGGCACGCTGCCGAATCTGTTCCGCCGCCTGCGCCGCGCCCGCCGCGCGGTCGCGCGCGGCCGGGTCGACGACCCTACCCAAAAACCGCGGATCGGCCTGCACCACGCCCACGACGAAATCCTGCACTTCCTCGACCGCGAGTTCGTCCGCTTGCTCGCCGACGACCGCCTCGCCGGCTCGCGCGTGGGCCTCGTGGCGGTCGACGTCGCGTCGCTGGCCACCAACCGCATCGTCGTCGTGCTGCGCCCCGCCGACGACGATCGAAGCGCGTCGCGCAACGGCCCCGCGAACCATTCCGCCGGCCCGGCCGTCGAACGATCGGTGTCGCTGACGTTTGAAGACCAAGGCGGCGTCTTAGCGGCGACGGTGGTCGACCACGGCTGGCTTGTCGACCTGCCGCCGGCGGCGCGGCGGCGCTTCCTGGTCGCCCTGGCGGGGCTGTGCAAGCTCTGCCAGGTGGAAGTGGTCCGCGGCGCCGTCGAGCGGTCGCTGCCGGCGAAGACCGCGTCGTCGCTGCACGACCGCCGCTGGGTGGTGGAACCGATCGACGGCGCCGGCCCGCAGGCGTCGTACGCGCTCGACGACCCCGGCGAACTGTCGGCCGACGGCCCGCCGGGGCCGTTCGTCGGCGGCCTGCCCACGCTCGACGCCGACCGCGTCTTACTGCGCAACGTGCCGATCGCCTGGACCGACTGGGTGCTGTTTTGGGAGCACGGGGCGCCGAACGCCGCATTCGTGGAAGCGGCGACCACCGCCGTCGCGCCGTCGCAAAGCGACGAAGCGCATCACCGCACGGAAGCGAAGGAGCCGTCATGACCGTCCCCCCCGCGCCGCTGGTCGTCCCGGAGTCGGAAATCGACTGGAGCTACGCGCGCGCCGGCGGCCCTGGCGGACAGAACGTCAACAAGGTGTCGTCGAAGGCGACGCTGCGTTGGAACGTCGAAACCAGCCCGTCGCTCGTCGGTCGACTGCGCGACCGTTTTTTCACGCTGTACGGCCGTCGGCTGACCAAGGAAGGCGACTTGCTCATCGTGTCGCAGCGGTTCCGCGACCAAGAGCGCAACCGCGAGGACTGCCGCGAAAAGCTCGCCGAAATGCTGACCGCCGCCGCGACGGTCCCGAAAACCCGCCGCCCGACGAAACCGACCTTCGGCTCGAAGCTGCGACGCTTGGAAGGAAAGAAACAGTCCGCCGAAACGAAACAAAACCGCCGCAAACCGACCGGCGACGATTGATCTCAACTCTAAGACTTCATTAAGACGTCCGTCGCGTCGACGAACGACGCCGCGACGTCGATCAACGTTTCGCGATCCAAATCCGACTGTAGAACGACGTGAGTTCCGTGTCGCTCCAGCGCGATTAGTCTCAATCCGGCGTCGGCGCCCGGATCGGAGATCGCCATCGGCGTTCCATTCCGTTCAACATGTTCCCACTCGAATTCGACCGCCTCGGGGTCGGGAAGGTCGCTTTCAACGATCCAAAGATACTTCGCGTCCCCTCGAAACGCCACTTCGCCCCGAATCATCAATTGCAACATCGTCCGCGGATCCCGGGGCCGAGGCGCAAGAAACCATGCCTCGTAGTCACCGACGTTTGCATAAGGTCGGCGGCTTGGCAGCAGCACGCGGAACGACACGCGGGCCGCCGCCGCCGAAAGGGTCGTCCGTTCGACGATCGGAATGGCCGGCCCCGTCTGGTCGCCCGGCAGCGGCGTGAAAGTGAACCGCTCGTCGTCGATCGGTTCGTCGTAACTGACCTGCAACACTTCACTGAAATCGAAGAGTGCGCCGTCGCGCAGTCCTCCGACGTAAAGAAGACACCCGCGCTCCACGTCGGCGTGAAACTCATACTCGTCGGCTCCGTACGGAAGCCACTGCGGCCAAAGCAACGCCCCGTCCCGAGGAACCGCCCGCAGCCGAAGACAGTCGCGCCCGGCCGTCTTAACGAACCCCGCCGCCTCAAGACTAAGTTTCTCGATGAAGACGCGAATTCTCGCTTGATCGAAGTGTCGTTCCGTGTGACTAAGAAGCCCCGCCAACTCCACCCGCTCGATCTCGCGGCTGGTTGCGACCTTCCCAACGGCGTCTCGACTCGTCCAGCCGTCGCCGTCGCGAACGAGCAGCACGTTTTCGGCATAGTCCCCGTCGACGTCATCCACCGATCGACGGCTCCCCTCGATACGGTAGGTGTTCGGCGAACGGCGCCACAGCGACAGCTTGGACTCGTGGATCCATGGCGGCCGGGCGGGGTCGGCGATCTTCCTTCGGCCGATCGTCCGGACGCCGCCGGCCGCCTTGTTGGCGAGATCCTGGTGGACCCAGTGGCGAAGGACGCACTGCACCGTGTGAAACTTACGGTCCGGGCCGACGACGACCTCGAGAAACCGACCCAATTCGCTCATACACGACCTCCTCGGGGTTTGAAAGGCCTGACTCGACGACTCAGCCGACGAGCTTCTTAAACACATGAATCGTCTGCGCCGCGGCGGCGTCACTGTCGGGGTGAGGAAGCGCCTCGGCCGACAGGTAGCCAGTGTAGCCGATCGCGCGCAGCGCCGCGATGATCGGCGCGAAGTCGAGGTGGCCGGCGCCGGCCGGTCGGCGGTTCGAGTCGACGAAATGAACGTGCCCTACCCGCCGCCCCGCCGACATCAGCGCGGCCGCCACGTCGACTTCCTCGATGTTCATGTGAAATAAGTCACTGAGCAGAAACACTGAATCGGTCGTGAGCGAATCCAACAGCGCGACGCCGTCGGCGGCGGTGTTGCACAGATTCGTTTCATAGCGGTTGAGCGGCTCGTACAGGAACGGCACGCCGCGCTCGGCGGCGTGGGCGCCCAGCACGTTGAGCGCTTCGCGCAGCCATTCCATCGCTTGATCTTTGTCGACGCCGCCGCCCCAGCGCCCCTGCATCGATCCCAAGATCGCGGGCGCTTGGAAGTCGGCGCCGAAGTCGATCATGGAACGCAGGAAGGCGAGCGCCTGGGCGCGGACGCCGGCGTCGGGGTTGGTCAGCGACAGGCCGTGCAGCACCATGCCGGCCCCGGTGCCGACCGCCGCCACTTTCAGGTTGAGATCGTCGAGCGTTCGCCGCAGCGCGGCGCGGTCGACGGCGGTCGGACCGGGGGCGAAGATTTCAACGGCGTCATACCCCAGGTCGGCCGCCTTCTTACACGCCCCCGGCAGGTCGTCCCAAAAGACGAACGGCCCGCCGCGGGCCTTTTCCACCAGACTGACCGTCACCGCCGACCGCATGGCAACCTCCAAAAATGAATTCGGACGACGTCTTACAGCGCGACTTCGACCATCGCTTTGACGACGCCGGTTTCCGGGCGGGTGAAGCCGTCGAACCGTTCGACCATTTCGTCGAAGGTCGTGCGGTGGGTGATCCATGGATTGGTGTCGATCACGCCGTCTTCGATCAACTTCAGGATGCGCGGGAAGTCGGCCGGCAGCGCGTTGCGGCTTCCCTTGATAGTTAGTTCCGGGCGGTGTAAGATCGGATGCGCGAACGAGATTTCCTGGGTGGTGATGCCGACGTACACCACGACACCCGTGTGGGCGGCGTAGGTGAGGGCGGCCGACATCGATTGGTTGCTGCCGGTGGCGTCGACGACGAGATCGTACTTGGCGCCCTCGGTCAGTTCCAGCATCCGGTCGACTTCGCCGGCGCCGGTCGCCGTGATGGTGTGCGCGACTTCGTAGTTCGTCTTACAGAAGTCGAGGCGCGGTTCGGCGCGGTCCATGACGGTGATCTCGGCGCCGGTGAGCCGGAGGAATTCGAGGGTCGCCAAACCGATGGGGCCGGCGCCGACCACTAAGACGCGATCGGCGGCGGTGGCGGCGCCGCGATCGGCGGCGTGACAGCCGATGGCCAGCGTCTCGACGAGCGCCAACTGTTCGTAAGACAGCGTCGGCGACGGATGCAGTTTGTCGGCGCGGACGAGGAAGCGCTCGCACAGACCGCCGTCGATCATCACGCCGATCACGTTCAGTTTCTCGCAACAGTTGCCGGCGCCCTTGCGGCAGGCGTGACAAGCCCCGCAGTTCATGTACGGTTCGACGCAGCAACGGTCGCCGATTTTTACGCGGCGGACGTCGGGTCCGACGTCGAGCACTTCGACGCCGAGTTCGTGGCCGGGGATGCGGGGGTAGCGGAAGAACGGCATTTTGCCGAGGTAGCCGCCGACGTCGGTGCCGCAGACGCCCATTCGATGGGTGCGGACGAGCGCCAGGCCGGGGCCGGGACGCCCGGGATCGGCGACGTCGACGTAGCGGAAATCCTTTGGCTGCTCCAAACGAATCGCGCGCATCTCTACCACGCTCTTTCTTAGACGACGACCGTCGGCGTATCGTTGTTTTCCGGTCGGCCTTCGATGTAAATCCAATTGTGGATCGGCTTGAGAATTTCCAACACTTCGGCGGTCAACACGGGGTCGGCCGGCTGCTCGGCCCAGTCGACCCACTCGGCGACGCGGGCGGGGTTCGCCGAGCCGGCGACGCAGGTGGTCATTTCCGGGTGCGCGATGGAGAACTGCAACGCCACTTTCGCCAGGTCGGAACCACGGGCCGCGCAGTGCTCGGCCGCTCGACGCGCGACCTGCCGGACCGACTCCGGCGCCTTGTGCCACTTCGGCAGCGGCGCCGCGGTGAGCAGTCGCGCCGAGAAGGGCGCCGCGTTCATCACGCCGACCCCCTTCGCCCGGCATTTCGGCAGCAGTTCCAGCGCCATGTCGTTCTGCAAGGTGTAATGATTGTAAGTAAGAAGAACGTCGATTTCGGCGTGGTCGAGAATGTAATGGAACATCTTCATCGGGTAACCGCTGACGCCGATGAACCGCACCTTGCCGGCTTCCTGCTGCCGTCGCAGCGCCGGCAAGGTTTCTTCCACGATCTGACTCATTTCGACGAATTCGAGGTCGTGGCACAACACGATATCGAGATGGTCGACCTTCATCCGTTCCAGCGAGACGTCGACGCTTTCGGCGACGCGGCGCGCCGAGAAGTCGAAATGGACGCCGGAATAGCGGCCGAGCTTGGTCCCTAAGAAGTAAGCGTCGCGGGGAATTTCAGGCAGCACCCGGCCGAGCAGCATTTCACTCATGCCGCGGCCGTAGAAAGGGGAGGTGTCGATGAAATTCATACCGCGGTCGACCGCCACGCGCACCGAGCGCAGCGCGTCGTTCAGATCGACCGAACGGAATTCCTCGCCCAGCGACGACGCGCCGAAACTAAGAACGCCCAGGTCCAATCCGGTCCGTCCCAACGGCCGACGTTCCATCGTTCCACTCCAGTTGTCGTCAAAGAATTACCGCCGGGGTTTCACCTTACCCGTCCGGGACGCGGGTTCAAGTCCACGGCGGACGGACGGGAACCGGGCGACGCCGTAGAATAGGCGACGCCAAGGAGAAGACCCACCATGAAGACCGCCGTTTTCAGCACGAAGCCGTACGACCGGCAGTTTCTCGACCACGCCAACCATGAAGCCGGCCATGAGTTCGAGTATTTCGAGCCGCGATTGACCGAACAGACGGCGCGACTGGCGGCCGGCCGGCCGGCGGTGTGTGCGTTCGTCAACGACAAACTCGACCGCGCCGTGCTGACGACCTTGGCGGCCGGCGGCGCGAAGTTCCTGGCGTTGCGCAGCGCCGGCTTCAACCACGTCGACCTGGCGGCGGCGGCGGAATTCGGCTTCAAAGTCGCCCGTGTGCCCGCCTATTCACCGTACGCGGTCGCCGAGCACGCCGTCGCGCTGATGCTGGCGCTGAACCGTAAGATCGTGCGGGCCTACCTGCGGGTGCGGGAAAACAATTTCGCGCTCGACGGCCTGCTCGGCTTCGACATGCACGGTAAGACCGCGGGGATCGTCGGCACGGGGAAGATCGGCGAGATCGCCGCCCGGATCTTACACGGCTTCGGCTGCAACCTTTTGGCGTACGATCCGTTCCCCAACGACGCCTGCCGGGCGCTGGGCGTGAAGTACGTGCCGTTGGACGAGCTGCTTGCATCGTCCGACGTCATATCGCTGCACTGTCCGCTCACGCGCGACAGCCACCATCTGATCGGGTCCGACGCCATCGGCAAGATGAAGAAGGGCGTGATGCTGGTGAACACCAGCCGCGGGGCGCTGGTCGACGCGGCGGCCGCCATTGAGGGGCTGAAATCGGGTAAGATCGGGTCGCTGGCGCTCGATGTATACGAGGAAGAGGCCGACCTGTTCTTCGAGGATTTGTCGAACACCATGCTCAAAGACGACGTCTTCGCCCGGCTGCTGACGTTCCCGAACGTGCTCGTCACCGGCCACCAGGCGTTCTTCACCGATACGGCGCTGCGCGCGATCGCCGAGACGACCGTCCGCAATCTGACGCAGTTCGAGCGGGGGGAGCCGCTCGACAACGAAGTGAAAGTGTAAGATTTCGACCTCCCTCAGACGTCGTCCACCCGCGACACCTCCACGACGACGTACGGCCCCGGCTCGGGTTTCGAGTCGGAAAACTCGCGGGCAAGGTCGAACGCGGCCGTTTCGGCGTCGACGAGGAAGTAGCGGTTGACTTCGGTTCGGAACGACATTCCATTGCAAGACAGCGGCGAGCAGCCGAAACTGACGCCTTCCGTCAGTTCGACGGCGTCATAGCCGAGACGCCGTCGGGTTTCGCCCGGCGCTATCGGCGGCGGGTCCATGTACAGGTCGGCTTCCACGACTTCGAGCGGTTCGGTCGCGCCGTCGCGGAACAAGGCCGCGGCCAGACGGTAGGCGAAAACCTCGAATGCGGGTCGCTCGTCGTCGGAAAGCGAGCGCCAAGCCGCCGCCGCGTCGCCGTAGCCGCGGAACTGATTCCAGCCTTCGCCGAGGGAGTCGGGACGGCGGGCGATGCAGCCGCTGACGCTGCAAAGCTCCTCCACCGCATCGGGCGCCGGGAAGACGGCGTCGGGATGGCTCGGCCAAGGCGAGACCCAACGGGCCCGCGTGACGCGGCGTTTCGGAAAGTAGCCGATGTCGTACCATTGCATGGGAAATCCGCCTGCCGTTTGAACGTCGTCCGAAAGCTCGACCTCGTCGCATTCTACGACGAGCGAACGGTCGACGCACGCGGACGCCGTCGCGTGGATTCGTCGCGAATCCGGATGGTTGTCCCGCGGAGGTACTTCCCCGATAATGAACAGGCGGCACCGGAGCGGCCCTCCACTCGTCGACGGGACTTCACGTTGAGCATCGCGCCGACGCAGAACTGGATTGGCGGGTTTCCGTCGGACGACGACCGCCGCTGGCGCGCCCCTCTGTGGGCGACCCTGCTGCTGGGCGCCGGCTGGTTGGTCTATCGGGCGACGGCCGATCCGGGGCTGGCCGGGCTGGTCGTCTGCCTGCATTTCGGGGGGGACGACTGGCGGACGGCGGCGTGGCTGCGACGGCACGATCCGCGACCCGGCCGCGGCGCCGCGTGCTTTTGGACCTACCTGGCCGCTGGGTTGTGGAAAGTGTGCGTGGCGGCGACGGTGGTCGTCTTCGCGGCGGCGCTGTTGCTGCAAGGGCCGCCGGGGGGCGGGTTCGTCGCCAACGTGCTGCCGATGGTGCTATTGGAAGCGGCGGCGGCGGTGCTGTTGACGACCGCCGCCACCTACACCGGCCTGACGATCGCCCGCCGACACGGCGTGCGGGTGTGGGTCGGCCGCGACGTCCACGACGCCCGGCGCGGCGGCTACTGGCCCCCCACCGCCGGCCGGTTCGCGGGCGTGCCGCCCGATTTGGCGACCGCCGCCGACAACCGCGGCTTCGACCTCGCCGCCGTCGCGGTGTTCGTCACCCTGACCGTGCTGGGCGTTTTGGCGGGCGCCCTGGTGGTCGGCGGGGCGGCGTTTCTTTTCAAACAACCGGTCGGCCTGTTTCCCGCCGTCGTCGAACTTTACATCGTCGCCGCCTGCGGGGTGACGCTCATCGTGTACCAATCGACCGTGGTGCTGACGCTGCGCGACCGGGTCTTACTGCCGGCGTTGGCGGAGACGCCGTGCGACTGCTGGACGGACGACGAGCCGGAAGCCGACGCCCCATAGCCCGTCGCGCAAGCAAGGGATTCCTGTGTTTTCGCCTCGTCTCCCTGCGGACGGAAAAGGAATCCCTTGCTTGCGCGGCGGGCTATGAGGATGAGCGGACGGGGATTTCGGTCAAGCCAGGAGTTCGTCGACGACGACGCCGTGGACGTCGGTCAGGCGGAAGTCGCGGCCTTGGAAGCGGTAAGTCAGACGTTCGTGATCCAGCCCCAAGAGGTGTAAGATCGTCGCCTGCAGGTCGTGGACGTGGACGGGGTCTTCCACCGCAGTATAACCGAATTCGTCGGTGGCGCCCAGTGTAATTCCCGGCTTCACGCCGCCGCCGGCGAGCCACATGGTGTACGCCCCGATGTGGTGGTCGCGGCCGGTGGTTTCGCGGGCTTCGCCCATCGGCGTGCGGCCGAATTCGCCCCCCCAGACGACCAGCGTGTCTTCCAACAGGCCGCGATCCTTCAAGTCTTTCACCAAGGCGGCCGACGCTTGGTCGACTTCCTTGCAGATGGTGTCGAGGCCTTTGTCGAGATTGAGACCGGCGCCGCCGTGGTGGTCCCAGTCGGTGTGAAACAATTGGATGAACCGGACGCCGCGCTCGACGAGCCGACGGGCGAGCAGGCAGTTGCGGGCGAACGACGGCTTGGCGGGGTCGACGC
>JBOFFD010000848.1:0-4644 GCA_051648425.1 Planctomycetia bacterium | reverse complement strand
CGATCAATTCCGGATAACGCACGAACACGGCGCCGTTGGGGTGGTCGCTGGTGATCGCCAACCGCCACGGGTCTTTCATCAGCAGATACCATTCCAGACCGATGGCCCATTGAATCGCGTGGACGAAGCTTTTCTGCGGTTCGTACTCGATCGGCAGCACGCCGCAACTGCTTTCCTGTTCGGAGTCGGCGGCGAACCATTTCGCGCCGGTGATGCGTTGCAGGTGGGCGCTGAACGGGGCGTCGCCGGTGAGCGACGCCGTCTTCCCGGCAAGGACGTGGCCGACGTCGACGGTGATGTTGGGGTGGGCGTCGACGTACTCGACCAGCTTCGCCGCCGCCGAACTGAATTCCCGGTCACCCGGTTCGCCGCCGTAGCTGTGGAACTGCACATGCGCGAAATGCCCGCGACGTCCTTCCAGGGCCTCCATCGTGGCGAGCGTCGTCCGCCAGTTGCCCGGCAGACCGAGGTTGTTGCAATGGAGATGCACGGAGTGCGGAAGGTTCAAACGGTCGACGGCCTCAGCCAATCCGCGGACGATCTCGCGCGGCGACACACCGAAATGCGGCACCGGCTGTTCAAGGTCCGCCAGCGATTTACGGGAAATCTGCTTCCAGTTTTCAATGCCGCCGGGGTTTACAACCTTGACGGCGTACCCTTTCACGGCGCTCAGCGTCCAGGCGCAGTAGTCGGCGACGCGGTCGATCTGGCCGTCGCGCAACTGCTTCATCACCCAATGGTTGTTGCCGAATAGCGCGTAGAAGCCTTTGTCGAGGATGGGCGTGTCGCCCAGCTCGGCGTGGGCGTGGCGGGCGAGCAGCCCGGGAATCGCCGCGTCGAAAGCGGTGGTGTAACCCATCGCGGCGTAAAGGTAGCCTGTGGCGAAGGTCGTCGGTATGACGCCGCCGATCCCGGACCGATGGTCGCCGGCGCGCGGAATCCCCTCGGAACGGCGATGCACCTCCGGCAGCATTTTCCGACCGGCGTTCACTTTCGGGCCGGCGATGTGGGAATGCAGGTCGATCGCGCCAGGCATGACGACGCAGCCGTTGGCGTCGAGGACGCGCGCCGGCGTCGCGTCGCCGGGGGCGGGCGCCGGCCGGATTTTGCCGTTCTCCATCCACACGTCTTGCACGACGCCGTCGACGCCTTCCGCGGGGTCGTAGACCGCCCCCCCCTTTATGCAAAGTCGGTCCAACGTCCGCCCCCTTACTGCCGCCGTCGCGCAACCGCTTCCAAGGTCGCCCACTTGCGACGCGACCGCGCGGTCTTATACTACTGGTTACGAGTGGGTCGACGAGACACCGACCGAGCGTCCGCCTGCATCCTTTTTTCGGTCGCCGTCGTGGAACCTGCATGTATGTCGGACACACCGGTTTGGAAGATTCTGGTCGCCGACGACAACGCTCAGAACGTCGAACTGATCGAAGCCTACTTGGCCGAGATCGACTGCGACGTCTTGACCGCCTTCGACGGCGAGGAAACGCTGGAAAAGGTCCGGTCCGACCGACCCGACCTGCTGCTGCTCGACGTCATGATGCCCAAGGTCAGCGGCTTCGAGGTCTGCAAACGGCTGAAGGAAGACCCGGCCACCCGCGACATCCCGGTCTTAATGATTACGTCGCTGCATGAAATGGCCGACGTCGAGCGGGGCGTCGAAGCCGGCACCGACGACTTCCTGTCGAAGCCGATCCACCGTCAAATCCTGTTGAAACGGGTGCAGGCGCTGCTGAAGGTCCGCAGTCTGCAGGACCGCCTCGACCGCACCCTGGCCTACCTGCATGAAGTAGAAGACGCGAGCCGCCCCTCATGAATTCGTTTCCGGTCGTCGTTCTCAAAGCCCGCAAGGCCCGCCCGTTTTTCGGCCGTCATCCCTGGGTTTTCGAGGGGGCCGTCGAGAAGGTCGATCCGGGGGTCAGTCCGGGGTCGATCGTCAAGGTTCTTTCGTTTGAGAAGGAATTCATCGCCTACGGGCTGTACAACCCCAACAGCAAACTGCGGGTGCGCCTGTACTCGTGGGACAAGGACGCCGCCCCCGACGCCGCCATGCTTTCGGAACGAATCGCGCGGGCGGTGGCCTTCCGCCGCGACGTGTTGAAGCTCGACGACCCCGCCGGCGCCTGCCGACTGGTTTACAGCGAATCCGACGGCCTTTCCGGCCTCATCGTCGACCGCTACGCCGACGTCCTCACCGTCCAGTTCACCAGTTTGGCGATGGCCCAGTTCGAGCAGCCGATTGTCGAAACGTTGACCGCCCTGCTGAACCCCCGGGCCGTCTACCGCCGCACGGAACGCGGCATCGGCGAATTGGAAGGATTGGAATTGGACGACGGCCTCGTCGCCGGCGACGAGGTGACGGAACCGGTCGTCATCGTCGAAAACGGCATCGAGTTCCTGGTCGACCCGGCGGCCGGCCAGAAGACCGGCGCCTTCCTCGACCAACGCGACAACCGGGCGGCGGTCGCCCGTTACGCCGCGGGCAAAAAAGTCCTCGACGCCTTCTGTTACACCGGCGGTTTCGGACTTGCGGCGTCGATCCTCGGCAAAGCCGAATCGGTCGTCGGCATCGACGTCTCCGGACCGGCGATCGCTCTTGCCCAACGCAACGCCGACCGCAACGGCGTTGCGATCGAGTTCTTCCATGAGGAAGCCGTTCCCGCGATGCAGCGGCTGCGCAAGGAAGGACGCCGGTTCGGCATGGTGGTTTGCGATCCGCCGAAATTCGCCCGGACCGCCGGCGCCGTCGAAAACGCCATCCGCGGTTATGAGAACGTCAACCGCGTCGCGATGGAACTGGTCGAACCGGGCGGCGTGTTGGTCACCTGCTCTTGCAGCGGCCACGTGTCGCCGGAGACCTTTTTGGCGATGCTGGTCGAGTCGGCGCAAAAGAACAACGAACAGTTCCATCTCTTGGATCGGCGCGGGCAGAGTCCCGACCATCCCGTTTCGCTTTTCTGCTTGGAAACCAGCTATTTGAAGTGCTTCGTCCTGCACAAAGCGGCGTAACCGCGCCCCCGTCGCGAAAGACGAAGACGCGACGTTCGGCGCCGTCGGGAAAATCCGCGACGGAGTCGGCTCTCGGTTCGACCGCGGCCAGCTTCCCGCCTCGCTTTACCGGCGGTCGAACCGATGTAGAATAAAAACTGTCGCTTGGGTATTGATCCGCCGCTTGAAGTCGCACCCTTCGCCAAGAAGACCCTTTGGAACGCGAAGTATCGCGGAGGCGGCGGCGAATGGTGCTTGAGCGTTGTTGGAAATGGGCCACGGCGGCGACGCTGCTGGGCGGTTGCGCGATTCCTCCGGGCGAGGTGATCCAAAACCGGCCGGCCGTCTATCCGCCCCCTAACGACGTTCAGGCGGAAATTCGCGATGCCCGCTACTTCCTGGCTTTTCCCGACGAGGCGCTCGGTCCGGAAACCGGCTTCATGCCGAAAGACTCGGAACGGTCGGCCAGCTCCCGCTGAAAAGCCGGCTTTCCTTTCGCCGGCGCGTTTCGTACTCTTTTGTTTTGGTGGATTTTCGGTCGGCTGCGCCACGGCC
Source organism: Planctomycetia bacterium (assembly GCA_051648425.1). Classification (GTDB taxonomy): domain Bacteria; phylum Planctomycetota; class Planctomycetia; order Kolteriales; family Kolteriaceae; genus JBOFFD01. The sequence continues at coordinate 1,104 of JBOFFD010000848.1, read as the reverse complement.
CCCGGACCCACCGTCGACGCCCCTGCCGTCCTGCCCGCGGAAATCGTCACCGACGGCGACTACGTTCGCGCGGCGAAACAGGACTTTCAGACCGGCGTCAGCGCTTTTTACCGCGACGAATGGAACGACGTGGTCAAAGCGGCCGACCGGCTCGTCGACTTGGCCGACCGACTGGAAAAACAGCCGGCGACCCCGGACAATCGCTTGAAACGCGACGCCGTGCGGAAGGAACTGCGCGACGGTGCAACCCAGCTGCGGACGGCAGCGCAGACCAAGAATTCCGAAGAAACGACGATGCAGCTCCGCCGGTTGGCGAAAAGCATCGACGCCCTGCGAGCTTTTGAATGAAACCGACCGCCAACGCCGCCCGCAAGTCCCGCCCGGCCGGACCGCGCCGCTCCCGCACCACTCGCGTCAAACCCCCGGCCCCCAAAGCCCCCGACGATCCGGGCGCCGAACGGTTGCAAAAGATTTTGGCCAACGCCGGCTTCGGCTCGCGCCGCGCCTGCGAGGACTACGTCGCCAGCGGGCGGGTCACCGTCAACGACAAGCCGGTCAAGGAACTCGGCTCCAAGGCCAACCCCGACACGCAGGAAGTGAAGTTCGACGGCGAACTCATCCGCACCGAGCGCAAAGTCTACTGGTGGCTGAACAAGCCGAAAAACGTCCTCTGCACCAGCCGCGACCCCCAAGGTCGACCGACGGTGCTCGACCGGATTCCCGACCTCGGCAAACGGGTCTATTGCGTCGGCCGACTCGACGAAGACAGCACCGGCCTCATCCTCGTCACCAACGACGGTGCCTTGGCCCACCGTCTGACTCATCCGCGTTACGGCGTGCCGAAAACCTACGAAGCCCTCGTCGCCGGGAAGGTGGCCCAGCAGGCGCTGGACGACCTGTGTCAGGGCGTTTGGCTCTCCGACGGCAAAGCCCGCGCCCGCGAAGCGGTGCGCATGGGGACGCAGGGCAACGCCACGTGGCTGAAGATCGTGTTGTGCGAAGGTCACAACCGCGAAATCCGCCGAATGCTGGCGAAGATCGGCCACAAGGTGATGGAGTTGAAACGCACCGGCATCGGTCCGGTTAAGATCCGCAAACTAAGAC
>JBOFFD010000847.1:0-2065 GCA_051648425.1 Planctomycetia bacterium | reverse complement strand
AACTCTTTCGAGGGAGACGCCGCGGCGGGAGAAGGCGGCGGCGAACGGCCGGTGACGAACGTCGGCACGACCGCCAACAGGCTGCCGCCGACGAGCGCCGCAGCGGCGAGGTGCGAGCCGTGCGCCGACATCCAACAGGCGGCCGCGAGCGAGGACAACGCGAAAACCAATCCGCAGTACAATCCCCGGAACTGTAGCGTCCTCTCTCGTCGTCGGTCTTCGACCGCGGAGTGGATCATCACGGTTTCAGCGCTTCGTCTATGCGTCGACTGTAATTCGACGATTGTAATTCGACGATTGTAAACAGGCGTTTGACGCCGCCGCTGTACACCGTGTTCAATTCTCGAAGAAACTCAGGTCTGAGAACCGCGCGAAAGACTTCGTTTCCCCCGTCGATGATGGCGAGAATCGTAGTATTGCTCGTTCGGTGGATGAACGGGGAGGACGGACGATCCACCTTCGGCGATTCAATCTTCGCGTCGGATATTTCAGAGTTTTCCCGCGGCGCACGTCTACGTCGTCTTCTGGCCATCGCCCTTCAGCTCCTTGGCCAAGCTCTGCGCCGCCGCCGTGATGTCCAGTCCGACGGCGGCGAAATCCTGGCAAATCGCTTCGTCGTTCGTCAGGATTCTCGGGAATTCAATGGGGCCGAGCGGTCGCGGATGAATGGAGAAGCCGTCGCTCCATCCGCGTAGAAAAGCCGTCGCTTTCGTCTTCAAGTCCATGTTGGAATCCTCGCTATGCATTCACGCCCTTACCGAACCATTGTAGCGGCGAAGGGAAGAGTTTTCCGTTGATTTCATGCAGCCGCGCCGTCGGAGCGCCCGCCGGGCGCGCGGAACGACGCCGGGTCTTTGGCGCGGTCGCCGCCGTCGGTCGGCAGGCCCAGGCGCAGCATGATCGGCTCGGTTTCTTCGGCCAGGAACAGGTAGACGGCTTCGGGCAGCGGCGCGTCGCCGAAGGCGTCGACCACCTGCTGCATCCAGCGCGGGAAGGCGTACAGTTTGGCGAAGATTTCGAGGTCGACCGGCTCCAGCCGCAGCTTGCGGCCGCCGGCCGCCGCTTGGTCCCAGGCGTCGCGCGTCTTACCGGAAAGACGGGCGTCGTCGGCCGGCCGCAACAAGATGAGGCTGTCGATCGGTGGGACGGCCGGCTTGAAGACGTCCAACTTGGTTTCGAGGTCGCGCGGCTTGCCGACGCCCCGCCCCAGCCACAAGCCGACGCCGCAGCGCTGCTCGGCTTGGTCGGGGGCGGTCCACAACACCACCGTCAGGGCGCCGTAGCTGGGGTGGTCGCCGACCGTGATTTGATCGACGACCCCCGACACCCGCCACGCCTCTTGTTCGACCCCCAGCGACCGGCAGACGTGCAGCCAACGCACCAATCCGCCTTGCAGTTCGGCGGTGGCGGCCGCCAGCGACCCCACCGGCTTCAACTTCCGCTCGGCCGCCCGCACCTCTTGAAACCAGCGGTCTTTCAGTTCATCCCACGACGGCGGTCCGCCGGCGGCCGATGACAAGGCTGCGTCACTCGACTTCGTCGGCTCGGCGACGGCTTCGCCCACCGGCCGAAACAACGGCTCGCGGTTCGCCCGGCGGTGCGGCGGCACGTACGCCGTCGACTTCGCCGCCGCGGCGGCGGGCGATGCGGCTTCGGGGGATTCTTGGGCGGGGGCGTCAAGGGTCAGCGCCGCGGCTTCAGCCGCCGTACAGCCTTTTTCCAGAATCTCGTCGAGCCGGTTGCAACACCCTTGCAGCATCAGCCGCAGGACGCTTTCGCGGCGGGCCAGTTTGCTTAAGAACTCCGCCCCGAACGGAAAACCGGCCGGCAGCCCGGCGACGCCTTCCAACCCGGCCAAGTTGCGCCGCACCCGACAATTCACCACTTCGACGAGCTGTTCCATCGTCGGCGTCCGCAGGCGCACGTTCCGCACCAGGCCGTGGTCGGTAAGATGGATCGGTTCATGGATGCGGTCCAGGATGTGCGGCGGCAGCGGCGGCACGATGCGGTTCCACAACCCTTCCTCGGCGAACAGTAAGACGCACAAACCGGGAATCTGACTCAT